>JAPONS010000070.1 GCA_026713825.1 Chloroflexota bacterium
CCGCCAGGCTGCCGTGCGAGGTGCACGCCGATCGCCGCGAGGAGGAGCGGCAGGGCGCCGTCGATAAGCATCCAGACCAGCGCCACCGTATCGGAGCCAGGCGTCGTGTATCCGGGACTCAGCGTCACGAACCAGTTCCAGTAGAACAGGATGCCAATGAACAGCAGGCCGTAGAACTGCGTATTGACGGTGAGGAACTCCTTGAGGTCCGCGTCGGTGTCCAGACGCACCTTCCGCGCTCCGACGAAGACCACCCCGACCGCGATGGCGATCGCCATCAGGGCATCCAGGAGGTACCACAGCGGGCTGAAGGGCTCCGTCTCGGTCGTTACGTGGTAGAGGGGCTCGACGATCGTATGGACGGCGACGATCGCCCCCGTCGCGATGAGGCTCCACCCCGTCAGTCGTCTCAAGATCATGGTCTCCTCCCACCTGCCGGCGGAACCGACGCGGCCGCCGGGCGGGCAGGTAGCGTGATTAAACCCCACCCGGAGACTTTCAAAAACCCCTGCCGCAGCACTCGCAGTCATGCTGCGGGTCGGGCACAATCGCCCCTGGCATTCGGGTGCCATCCGCCGGCCGACAGGTGCCAAGAGCAAGCCACATGACAACGGCAAGTCCCATATTCCGCACGGACGGCTACTCGATTCTATCCATCCTCGCCCACTGGCTGGCGGCGGTCCTGATAGCCTCGTTGTTCCTGACCCATGAAAGTGAACGCGGTACTGCTGCCTACGTCTTTCACGTGAGTGGCGGTGCGATAGCCGGTCTGATCCTCCTGTGGCGGGTATGGCATAGAGCAAGACGCGGTGTGGCGGCCGCACCGAACCAATGGGCCATCTTCAATCTCACGGCACGAATTGTTCACTGGGGACTGCTCGTCGCGATCGTTGTGGTGGTGATCTCCGGCTACCTGCTGCCCTGGACTCTCGGGCGGGAACTGGACGTGTTCGGGTTCGGCATTCCCTCTCCCATGGAAGCGAACCGAGGCCTGCACGAGTTCATGGAACGCGTGCACGACGTCTCGGGCCACCTCTTCATCCCCTTGCTCGCCTTGCATGTGCTCGGAGCAATCAAGCACATCGTCTTCGACAGGCGGGGCGCGGGGCTTCGCATGTTCAAGCCGGTATCCGATGGGCGTTAGCCTGACCGACAGACTGTCGTTCATCCCTCGAGGCGCAAACTCTCACCAACCTCCCATATAGTGATTTGCGCTCGGCTGCCGCTCCGATATGGATGTCCTCGATCTCGTGGAAAGCGCTCAAGTCCGATCACTCTCTCTCAATCCGCAAAGTGGGTGGCAGCGCTACTCACCATCATTGACACGGCCTGAGGCCGGGCGCAGGCTTTCACCTAGCCGCGGGTATGGCGCGGGACGTGAGGCGCCGCGCCTTCGCTATTGCGGGCATCCGTGGGTTTGCAGGGAGGACGGCACATGCGCATCAACTCATTCAAGCTCGTACCGCTGGCCATGACGGCCGCGGCATTCGCCATCGCGGCGCCGGGGCCGGCCCCGGCCGGCGACCTGGACGGCCAGTCGATCAAAGTCTGCACCTGGGGCGGAAGCTGGCGGGACATTCAGCGCGACAACATCGTGACCAACCCCGGAGGCCTCGAGGAGCGGGGTGCCACGGTCGAATACGTGGCGGGCAGTCCGCAGGACAA
>JAPONS010000071.1 GCA_026713825.1 Chloroflexota bacterium
AGGCGTGGGTCGCCGAGAAGGTCAAGCAGGGCATCGACGTGCTGGTCTGCCACCCCCGGCTGGTGCAGACGGGCCTGGACCTCATCGACTTCCCGACCATCGTCTGGGATGAGATCGAGGTCTTGGTCTCGTAGTCCAGCGTAGTCCCCTGCTTCACGCTGATCTGGCCCGTGGCGGCGACGATGTCGAAGTACGTTGCAGCCTCACCATGCAGCGTGTGGGTGTACGTCTCTTCTCCATAGGGCGTGGCGGCCACCGGGGCGCCAACCAGCGTGCCCGCAGCGGAGTTCTCCATGACAGCGCGCTCCGCGTTATAGACGATCGTGTACGTAACCGTTTTCGATGCGACACCGCCGTACCCGTCACTGACGCCGTACGTCAGCGTCGAGGTGCCAGGGTTGAGTCCTACTACACGGATGGAATAATCGGTTCCCGTGGATGCCGAGACTCTCAACAGACCCGGATACTGGGCTTCCGCTGAAGGCGTTAGCGTGTCGCCGTCGGAGTCAGTGAAGTACGTCGGCCACTCCCCCGCGGGTCTGCTGTATGACGCATACGGCTCACGAATAATCTCGAAATCGGTCAAAACCAGTCCGACTTTGGGCGGGCTGTTGGCCTTGCCGGAACCAGTGCCAGACCACGAGGAGGAGCCGCCACCGTCATAGAGGCCCTGCACACGCACTTCATAGGTGGCGCCCGCTTCCAGGTTCAGGTTCTCATCCTTGCCCAGCACCGCGTTAAGTGTTGACCCATTCACCTGGCCGTATGGCAGCCACGTGTTCGAGCCCTGCTTACGGAACTCCACAGCGTAGCGCTCCAAGTTTATTGTGATCGCCGGAGCCGTCCAGCTCACGCTCAACGCCGGCTTTGTCGGCTTGCTGAACTTGACGCGGGTGACCGTTGGTGTACCGGGGCTAGTCAAAGATTGCTTCGCCGTCTTTGGCGCCGCGTCCACGGTGATGGTGAACGTGAAGGCCGCCTCGTCGCCGTCCGCGTCGGCGGCGGTGTAGGTCATCGCGTATTCGCCGGCCTCGGACGGCGTGCCGCTGAGTGTGCGGGTGCCCGCGGCAAACGCCAGCCCCTCCGGCAAATCGGGCGACAGGCTGTAGGTCAGATCGCCGTCGCCGCCGTCGGCCTCGGGCAGCGCCGTCTCGCCGGCGTCCTCGCCCTCCTGGAAGGACAGCGCATTGATTGCAACGGAGAAGGACGGCGTCAGGTCCGCCTGCGATGACGGATCCGTCTTCGGCTGCGGCGTGGCCGTCGGCACGGGGGGCGGCGACGCCTGCGCGGCCTGCTCGACCGTAAACCGCGTTGTGCCGGGCGACCCGCAGCCCGCGCTGTTGCACGCCTCCACCCGCACCACCCACTCGCCGTAGCCGCCGACGGTGATTGTGGCGTCGGAGGAGTACACCTCCACACCCGTGTTCAGCGAGTTCCCAGGCCCCGCCACGCGCCAGCGGGCCAGGTACCGGCTCGCTCCGGTGATGTCGTCCCAGTCCACCTGCACGCTCAGCGAGCCGGATTGGGCGTCGGCCCGCAGCCCCGTGGGTTGTGCCGGTACGGTGACTCTCGGCGCAGCCGTGGGTTCAGGAGTTGGTTCGGGAGTAGGCTGCGGCTCAGGCGTCGGTTCGGGAGTAGGCTGCGGCTCAGGCGTCGGTTCGGGAGTGGGCTGCGGCTCCGGGGTGGGTTCGGGAGTAGGCTGCGGCTCCGGCGTGGGTTCCGGCGCCTGCTGAGGCGCCGGAGTAGGCTGAGGGACCGGAACGGTCTCCTCAGCGGCGGCGGGCAGCGGGGAGAGGGGGCCAATGAAAGCAATGAGGGCCAGGGCCAGCAATGCCGCGCCCAGGACTTCAACCCGCAATCTCTCTGCCCTGTGGACCATCTACTGTATTGCCCCTGCCGTCGAGTTTTCGGCCCGAATGTCCATTCGCCGTTCTCTCCGGGCCCCTGTGCGCTGTTGGCGCTCCCAAGTGTTTGCACACACAATCTGTGTGTTGCTCTACTGTTGCACCAACAGTGATTTCCAAGACTATAATTGTCTACAAAAAACATTGTCAACCCCCAATTTTGCGATGTATACTACAACAAGGTGATAAGATACGAGATGGTAGCCGATGCCCCCTGGAGCGGGCCGCAGCGCAACGCTCACCGGCGGGACGGGCTACCGGGCGCGCCAAGGCTTCTGCGCCCTAATGCAAAGGAAGGAACGGGAAACGTGGCAGACCTTACCCCCCCGAATGACCCAGGCCACTGGACCGAAATCCTGGCTAACGACTGGCGAGTGCGCATTTCCGAGTTGAACAACTTGGCGATAAAGAGTTTGACGACCCAGGTGGCGGTCCACGGCTTGACCCCTATGGAGTTCGACCTCCTCAGAGTCTGTGATGCACTGGACAGGGAATGCACCGCCACGGAGCTGGTGAGATTCCTGCCGGTGGACCCCGCCCGCATAAGCCGCCTCGTCAACACGCTGGTGGACGCAGGTCTGCTGATCAGGCGCCGCACTCTTGAGGACCGGCGGATTGTCATGCTCCGGCTTTCTGAAAAGGGCAGAGACCTGACCTCCCGCATCATGGAGGACATCACGCAGTATAACGCCGGGCTCATAGAGGGGATTGGGCCGGATGAGCTGCAGGTCTTCCTTCAGGTCACGTCCCGCATCATCGCCAACCTTGAGGCATTGGCGGAGCCCGAGTAGCCCCGGACGGACGGCTCAGGCGAGCGCCGCGAGACCTCAGTCACGGGGAGGGCGTTGCGTCCGCCCGCACAGACGCGCCGGCGAGGGCCGGGCCGGCGCTAAGGGATCAGGCAAACGCCTTGTTGGCCAGCGTCTCCCCATACGCCACGCCAAGGAAGGCGCCGGGATGCTCCCTCCACCTGGCATAGGCATTGCCGATTGCGTCGCACAGCTCTCTCGTCGCCGCTCCGTACTTTATGGCTGCCTCCGCGATCTCCGGCGACAGAAACCACTGGGTCGCTATCCCGTAGATGAACTCGACGTCCGCGGGCGCGCTGAAGATGTCAAACGTCGCTGTGGCGTAGACGTTCTCAAACCCCGCGTTCTTCAAGTGGACCTTCAGCTCCTTGCCCATCTGTGGATGCCCGTCGTCGGCGGCCAGGAGGTCTTCAAACATATCCCATGCCTGCCGGATGACGCCGAAATCGGGCTCCGTGAAGCTGGACGCGCAGATCATCTCCCGGCACCCCAGGATGCCGCCGGGCTTGAGCACCCGCTTCACTTCCGCCAGCGCCGCGGCGGTGTCGGGAATGTGCATCAGCACGTTGTGGCAGTGGGCCACGTCAAAGTAGTCGTCCTCAAAGGGGAGGGCCGTCACATCGCCCACGTGGAACGTCGCGTTGCTGACGTCGTGCGCCTCCGCCACCGACCGCGCCAGCTCGACCTGTGACGGCTCCATGTCCACGCCGTGCAGCTCGCCCGGCGCTATGGCCCGCGCCAGCCCCGCGGATATGGTGCCCGGCCCGCAGCCGAAGTCCAGGACCCGGAGGCCCGGCCTCAGATACGGGATCAGGTAGGCGGCGTTTGCCTGCGCCGTGAATCGCCGGAGGTTCTCCAGGAACTCCTCGCTGAAGCCCATCGTATAATCTGGCGTTCCCGCCTGCTCTTCAGTCATACCTCATGCCTCCCCTGTTTTGCACATGCAGCTTGAACTGTGAAGCTCCCCGCGGCAGCCCGCCATTGCCCGGCCCGATGGGCAAGCGGCGCAGCCGGGGATCAGGCAAACGGCTTATACCCCACAGCCTCCCCGTAAGCTATGCCGACCAGCGCGCCCGGATGGGCCCTCCACTGTTCGTGGGCTTCCCGTATGTTGTAGTAGAGTCCCTGGGTGGCGGCCCCGTACTTTATAGCCGCTTCCTTTACATCGGGAGACAGGAACCAGTTTTTGACCATGGCGTAAAAGTAGTCCAGGTCCCTCTGGGAGCTGTAGCTGTTGAAGGACGTGCTCGCCTGGACGTCGGCAAACCCGGCCGCAAGAAGATGAGTTTTCAGGGATTTGCCTATTTGAGGATGGCCGTCGTCGGCAGCCACCAGGTCCCTGAATACTTCCCAGCCCCTTTGCAGGTACCCAAAGTCCGGGTGGGTAAAGCATGAATCGCAGATCATCTCCCGGCATCCAATGATGCCGCCCGGCTTGAGGACCCGCTTCACTTCCGCCAGCAGGGCGGCGGTGTCGGGAACGTGCATCAGGACGTTGTAAGAGTGGGCGATATCGAAGTAATCATCCTCGAAGGGCATATCCGTGGCATCGGCAACGTGGAAAACAGCGTTGTCCCGCCTATCGGCCCGGACTACGGCCCGGGCCCGCTCCACCTGGGACTCCTCCATGTCCACCCCATGCAGCTCGCCGGGAGCTACGGCCCTGGCGATCCCCACCGATATGGTGCCGGGCCCGCAGCCGAAGTCCAGGACCCGCATTCCGGGCTTCAGATACGGAATCAAATAGGCTGCATTGGTCTCCAGGGTATGCCTTTGGAGGTATTCGAGCATAGCCGGACTGAAGCCCATCGTATAGTCGGGCGTTCCTGATTCCTCACGCGTCATGAATGCCTCTCCACTACACTACCGGCATCGAACTGCCTGAAACCCCAGTCGTTGGACGGCCGTCCGAAGGCGGCCTGCGCGGGGTCGGCAACGTCCGCAGCTTGGACGGAGGCCGATGAATTTCCCGCCTGTGCTTGTGTTTGGGGGTAAGACAGCGAATCATCGTACCACATCCATATAATCTTGCTGTAACTTTTTGAGCAATTTCCCATGACTACTTGTAACTTTTCGCCGGATTTGGCATAATGTGCCTCTATTCGCCCAGACTTCTCCGTCCATCGGCATCGGATTGCCGGGATCTGGATATTTCCGCCGAGGTGACCAGTTGGACCAACAGGATGGACCCCACCGGGAGATCGCCAGGCTGCGGGAGCGCCTCACGCGACTGAGCGAGGCCAGCCTCCGCATCAACGAGAGCCTCGACTTCGACACGGTGCTGCAGGAGGTGGTCGACAGCGCCCGGGCGCTGACGGCCTCACGCTACGGGGCGATAACCGTCTGGGGGGAAGCCGGGCAGACGCCCGATTTCATCGTCTCCGGCCTGACCGGGGAGGAGCACCAGGGGCTGTGGGACATGCCGGAGGGACTGGGATTTTTCAAGTATCTCAGCGGGCTTGAGGAGCCCCTGCGGGTTTCGGACGTTGACAGCCACCTGGGAGGACTGGACATGCCCCGGTTCCTGCCCTCGGTGCCGGTGAAGTCCCTGCTGGTCGCTCCTATCCGTCACCAGGGGGTCGGGGTCGGTACGATCTATCTGGGCCATGACACGGGCGACCGGGAGTTCACGCGGGAGGACGAGGAGACCCTCGTGCTCTTCGCCTCCCAGGCGGCTATGGCCATCGCCAACGCCCGCCGGCACCGGGAGGAGCGGCAGGCCAGGGCTGACCTTGAGGCCCTCATCAACACCTCCCCGGTGGGCGTCGTGGTCTTCGATGCCGCCTCAGGGGTTCCCAAGTCCTTCAACCGGGAGGCTGTGCGGATCGTCGACAGCCTGCGCAGCCCCGGCCAATCTCTGGAGGCCATGCTGGACGTGATGACCTTCCGTCGGGCCGACGGCCGGGAGGTCTCCCTGCGGAATTTCCCCGTAGCCGAGCTGCTGAGGGCTGGCGAGACGGTGCGGGCCGAGGAGATTGTCCTGGAGGTGCCCGGCCGCCGGACGGTCACGGTGTTGCTGAACGCCACGCCCATCCTCTCCGACGGGGGCGCCGTGGAGTCGATGGTGGTCACCATGCAGGACATGGCCGACGTCCAGGAGATGGAGCGGCTGCGGGCCGACTTTCTCGCCATGGTGAGCCATGAACTCCGTGCGCCGCTGACCTCTATCAAGGGCTCCGCCGCTACGGTGTTGGGTTCGTCCACGGAGCTGGACCCGGCGGTGGTGCGCCAGTTCCTCCGCATCATTGAGGACCAGGCCGACCACATGCACGGCCTGGTGGCCGACCTGCTGGATGTGGCCCGCATCGAGACGGGCGAATTGCCGGTCAGCCCCGAACCCGCGGATGCCGCCGTGCTGGTGGACCGGGCCAGGAGCGCCTTCATCAGCTCCGGAGGCAGGAATAACCTCACCATAGATGTGGAGCCGGGCCTTCCCCTGGTCATGGCGGACAGGCGGCGCATCGTCCAGGTGCTCCGCAACCTCCTGTCCAACTCGGCGCGCCACTCGCCCCAGTTGTCGGTGATCCGGGTCAGTGCCGCGCGGGAGGGCGTTGACGTGGCGTTCTCGGTGGCCGACGACGGACGGGGGATACCCGCCGAGAGCCTGCCCTTCCTGTTCCGCAAGTTCTCCCGGGTCCAGTCTGAGGAGCAGGGAGGGGACACGGGACTGGGGCTCGCCATCTGCAAGGGGATAGTGGAGGCGCACGGCGGCCGCATCTGGGCCGACAGCGACGGGCCGGGACGTGGCTCACGTTTCACCTTCACCCTTCCGACGGTGGAGGAAGCCGGAACTGCTGCCGCTGGCCGATTTCCAACGATTGCGGAGAGTTCCCTGCGTCATATGCAAACCGGCTTTGAGGAACAGGTGCGGGTCCTCGCGGTGGACGACGACCCCCAGACACTCAGGTACGTCCGGGATACGTTGGCCGGAGCCGGATACTACCCGATAGTGGCCGGAGACCCGGAGGAGGTGCTCCGGCTCGTGGAGGAAGAGAAGCCTGAGCTTGTGCTGCTGGACATGATGCTGCCCGGATACGACGGCATTGATCTGATGAAGGACATCATGGAGGCGGCGGACGTGCCGGTCATCTTCCTGTCCGCCTACGGACGGGAGGAGCTGATCGCCAGGGCCTTCGACATGGGCGCCGCCGATTACGTCGTCAAGCCATTCTCTCCAACTGAGCTGGCGGCGAGGATCAGGTCGGCCCTGCGCCGCCGTTCGGTGGGCGAGCCGTCGGAACCGTACGTGCTGCGCGCCCTGACCATCAACTACTCAGAGCGCAGAGTGACCCTTGCCGGTCGTCCGGTTCGGCTGACCCCGATTGAGTACCGGATGCTCGCCGAGCTCGCGGCCAACTCCGGGCGACTGTTGACCTACCAGCGTCTGTTGGACCGGGTGTGGGGAGAGAAGGGCGATAGCGACCTTCGGCCCATGCGGACCATCGTGGGCAAGCTCCGCCGCAAGCTGGGTGAAGACACGAACAACCCCGAATACATTTTCACCGAGCCCCGCGTCGGCTACTGGATGGCAAAGGGCGGGCCGCCGGAGCCGGAGAGTGGGCCGCAACCATCAGACTGACCTGCATCGGCATGACCCGGATAGACGCCGTCGCGGGCCGGTCTGTCATAGTCAAAGGATGGCGGCCTTTTGGGAACCGCACACGCTGCCCGGCCGCATCTGAAAGACGGCGCGGCGTCCGGCGACGTCCCGCTTCCGGTAGCCGGGCCGCTCAAGAGACTCATGGACGAACAGCCCGGCGGGTTTGACAGCCCGGATTGGGGACACGTACGATGCCCCGGACTCGCCTGCAATGGTTTTTCGGTAAGCGTGATGTTTCGGCGCGGAAGCCGGGCTGACTTGCCGCAAACCCTGCCGGAGCTAGGGAACACATGCTCAAACTGATCGCGCCCCGGGACCTCGCCCCAATCCCGGCTGCGGCCGCTGCGGCCTTCGTGGCCTTGGCCGTCTTTGCCTGGACGGAGCGGACCATCCTGGTGGACCCGGATGGGATGTCTGTTCCCTATTGGCCGTGGAAGCTCTGGCAGACCGGCCCGCTGCTCATCGGGGCCGTCGGCGTCTGGTGGGTCTGGCTGAGCACGCGCCGCGTCCCGTGGGTGCGGAGCCTTGCGCTGGGCATCCTGGCCTTCGCCGTGCTCGCCAACGGGTACAGCGGACTGTTTGGCGACCACTGGGGCAACGTCTGGCGCACAATCAACCCCCTGTTCATCGGCTCCTCCAGCGTGGCGGCGGTTGCCCTGTGGCGGACCGGGTGCGCAGCGGGACGCGGGGCCGCAGTGGTCTCGGCGGGATTGGGCGCGATCGTTTTCGCCAACGCCTACTTCATCGACAACGGAGTCCTGTGGCAGATACTGAACCCGGTGCGGATGCTTGCGGCGCTGGCCTGGGCCGGATGCGCCGGCGAGGCAAACATCGCCGCATCGGAAGGCGGCGCGCCGGGAAGCCGCAGCTAGCGGCCGAGTCGCCGGGCTGATGCGCAACGGACGCTTTGCCCGCCAGTCCATCGGGCGGCCGGGCCTTTTCGAGGATACGATCAACCTGAACGGCCAACACTTCGACATGGATGACTGCCCGATGCCATCCCCCGGCTAACCTCGTGACGCGGCGGTGTGCCGGCGAAAGCCGGTTTGCCGCAATCCGATGCTGCTGCGGCGGTTGCCCTTGACGCACCCTTGGCATAAGGTTGCTGTGCCTGGCGGCGTAAGGGGGTGATGTGGACGCTGCAGCGCCAGAGCAGGGGTCACGCCGGCCGCGTTTCTACTACGGCTGGGTGATCGTTGCCATTGCCATCGTGGGCGGTGCGTTCACCAGCGGCACGGGCGTGTGGGGCGCGAGCGTCTTCGTGACCCACATGGGCGACGACCTCGGCTGGTCGCGGTCGGCGTTCTACGGGGCATTCACCGTGCGGGCGCTGGCGGCGGGCATGCTGGCGCCCATCATCGGCCCGCTGCAGGACAAGAAGATGGGGCCGCAGTTCCTCATGCTCATGAGCGCCGTCGCCCTTGGCACGGCGCTTGTCAGCATGAAGTGGGTCAACGATCTGTGGGTGTTCTACCTCATCTTCGGCGGCCTGGGCGCGCTGTCAATGTCGTCGCTCAGCGAGATGCTGACCGTGGCCGTCGTGCCGAAGTGGTTCGTGCGGCGTCGCGGGCGCGCCCTCGGCATCGCGTCGACAGGCACGGCCATGGGCCCGCTCTTCTTCCCCATCACCGTGACGGCCATCGTCGAGGCCGTGGGCTGGCGCGACGGATGGCTGATCATGGGCCTCGCCGTGTTCTGCGTCCTGGTCCCGCTGTCCTTCCTCATCCGCACGCGGCCGGAGGACGTCGGCCTGCTGCCCGACGGCGACGACCCCTCGACGCGGCCGGTCACCCCGACCGCCGCGACTCCCACGGCCGCCTCGGTCGCCACGCAGCCCTCCGCCGCCGCCGAGGTCAGCTACAGCCGCGGCGAGGCGACGCGCACCATGACGTTCTGGCTGCTGGCGCTGGCCTTCGCAATGGCGACGCTCTGCATGGGCGGGTTCTTTGCCAACTGGCTGCCCTACTTCCAGGACATCGGCTTCACGGCGGCGGTTGGGTCCCTCGCGGCGGTGGCCTACGGCATCTGCTCCATCAGCGTGCGTCTCTTCTGGGGCCTGCTCAGCGAGCGGTTCTCGGTCCGCTACCTGCTGATGGCACAGGCGCTGGTGACCGCGGCCAGCGTGATCTTCTTCATGCAGATATCCGGCCCAATCTCGCTGGTGATGGCCGGCGGGTTCCACGGGCTGGCCGTGGGCGGGTTCTTCATCATGCGGCCCATGATCGTCGCCAACTACTTCGGGCGGCAGCACATTGGCGCCGTCAACAGCATCATTAGGCCGATAACCACCGTCAGCGGGTCGATGAGCCCGGTGCTCATTGCCGGGCTGTACGACATCCGGGGCTCGTACATGCTGGCGTTCTCGGCGATTGTCGCCGCGTGGCTCGGCGTGGCCAGCATCGTCAGCTTCGCACGCCCCCCGTCCCGGCAGCGAGCGGCTGCTGCAACACCAACGCAGCCGTAGCGTCTAACCCGGCCCGCCGAAGCGCGGCGCCCGCGGCCCGAGTTCACCTGAGAGCAGTTTCTTCGTCATTTCCGGGTTGCCGATGGGATCCGGCGCCAGCCATGCGTTGGGCCCCCCGAAGCCATGCTCCAGGTTCCACGTCACGGCGGTGAACATCTTGCCCGTCAGTCCCTCGCTGGCGTCCTGCGTGGCGAGGAACCGGGTCACGGGCACCACCGTGTCGGCGCGGCTGGACAGCGACGTCGGCTGCATCCCCTTCGCCACGCGCTCTGCCGAGCGGTCGTCGAAGCCCGTGGTGCGCGCGCCCGGCGGGAAGACGACGTTGACGGCGATGTTGTGCCCGCGCACCTCGTCGGCCAGGTAGTGCGACATGTTGGTCATCGCGGCCTTTGTCGCCATGTAGGGCTGCTCGCGGCTCCAGGGCCGCCACAGCTCGTGCGACGGGATGCTGCCGGTAGTCGAAACGTTGACGATGCTGCCCCACTGCTTCTCGATCATGGGGCGGATGAAGCGGCGGATCATCTTGACGGCGCCGATGACGTTGGTGGCGAAGGCCCGCTCCCAGTCGGCGTCCACGGTCTCCAGGATGGTGATGCCCAGGGCGCCCTCGTGCTGCTGGTCGCGGGTGCGGAACGCCGCGTTGTTGATGAGCACGTCCACGGTGCCGAAGCGGTCGATGACGGCGGCGTAGGCGTCGTCCACGTCCTTGTCCTGGGAGACGTCGCAGTTGAGGGTGAGGGCCAGCTCGTTGGCGTCCAGCTCCTCGCGGAATGCCTCCTCGCCCTCCCAGGAGCGCTCCAGCGCCGCGACGCGCGCTCCCTGCTCCAGGAAGGCCCGCGTGTATTCCGCGCCCATGCCCCGCCCCGCGCCGGTGATGACCACAACCAGGTCCCGCAGTTCCCGCGCCGCCATGCGCACCCTCCTAAACCTCGGCAGAAGATGACGAGATGGTACTCGATACAGGGCAATGAGTGTAGTGTGCAGGACAGGGGTGAAGGGATAGCAGTTGTTGGGCCAGGGGCTATCGAGTTACGACCTTTCGCCGGGAAATTTCGATTTGGGTAAGGCGCCGGAAGATCCTGGCCCGGCCAAGCCAATTCTGGCTCTGGCCGTCGCCCTTGTCTCTACCTGCTGATGGAAGTAGATATCTTGGCTCCCATGCTCAAGAGTGACGAAAACCGAGGGAGTTGTTCCTGCCTGCGCGGGAATTGTAGAGCCAACGCTTCGACAGGCTTGGGGCAGACGGGTTTGGTGGAGTCAGTGGGAACGGCGCCAGAGGAGGAGCGTGAGGGCCAGGAGCAACGCAGCGCCCACGCCGGTGGCGCCCACTGCCCAGGTCGAACCTTCGAGGAGCTCGTCGTAGCGGCCAAGGACCGTGGCGACGAAGACCGAGGCGAGCGCCAGCGCCAGCCCGGCGGCCAGCAGGCCCGCGAACAGGAGGCCCTCAAACAGGAGCACGCGGCTTCTGTCGGCCGTCGCGATGCCCTGCAGCGCCATGCGGCGATCGAGGGTACGCAAGCCGATTATCCGGTGCAACGTGACGATGCCAGCCAGACTCGCCAGGAGCAGCGCGGCGTCGCGCAGCAGTAACCGCTCACCTATGAGCTCGGTCTGGACGCCCAAGAGCTCGTACCACTCGAGTTGGTTGTGGCCCCACACAGGGACGGCGTGGGGGAGGATGACAAGTCCCGCCATGATCCAGAAGGGGAGCTGAGTGTGCCCCAGGGCCTGCAGCGCCCAATACGCCACCGTGAGTGCCGCCACGGCGACGATGACCTGCACTGAAAAGAGCCCGGGAAAGAGATCGGTGAGCCACGTCAACCACCGGGGCTCCGACAGGCCTAATGCGGGGCCCGCGTCCCACACGACGAAGCCTGCCAGGAACAGCAGGCTGGCAAGCAGCAGTGTTTCCGCGGCGGCGACTCTCACACTCATCCGATCTCCAGGCTACCTGTACACATCGACGTGCCGCACCAGCACGGACGTGAATTCCTCCCGCGCGGGCTCCCACTCGATAACGTAGGCGCCCCTGTTGCGCAGCTCCGTCGCCACATGGCGCGTTTCCCAGCGGGCGAGCCCCAGCCCCCGGGATGCCGCCGGGGCCTCCTGCGGTTCCACGTGCACGACCCGCACGCGGCCGGAGCGGAGCGAGCGCGGCTTCAATGCGATCAGCCGGCTGATCGCGGTCTTGAATCGCTCGAATTCCGCCGAGTCCTCGCCGGGGCGCGTGTAGTGGACATCGAGGCGGGTGATGACGAAGACCTCCGGCCTGATTCGGTACAGGAAGCCCTTGCAGCGTTCCACCGACTGCAGGAGGTCCTGCTCCGGAGGACCCGGTTTCACGCCGGCCAGCATCTCCATCAGCCGGTTGAACTGCCGCATGCCGGTCTCAGGCGCGAGGATCTCGCCCGCGCCACCGGAGCCGTTGTAGGCGTAGGCGCCAAGGGTGGATCCCCTCGAAAGGTAGTACTGAGCGAGCGTGCCCGCGGCCTCCACGGTGCTTTCTAGGGGGTTCGATAACGGCAAGCCCACGTCCATGTAGTCGGCGATGTCCAGAAATATCCACACCGCCCGCTTGGTTTCCGGCTCCAGTTCGTTCACCAGCGGGAGATTGTTGACGCCCGCGTTCCGGGCGCTGGCCTTCCAGTTGATGCGCTTGAACGAGTCGCCGGGGTGGTACGGGCGGATCTCCTTGAACTCGTCCGTGGAAGCGCCGGTCTTGGCGAGGTCGTCCTGATAACGGCCGGTGCGGTGGACGGCGCGCACCTCATTGAGGCGCGTCACGTTGCGGATCCTTGGCACGACGGAGACCTCGAAGGCCGGTCCCCCCACGCCCAGGAGGCTTCGGCCGATGCCGAAGGGCGCCTGCGATTCCCAACCGGACTCGGGCAGCGTGTAGGCGCCTCGCCTGGGGAACCGCAGCCGATACGAGACGTCAGCGTCCAGTCTGCCGGGCCATTTCCAGACCACGCGCAGGTTGCTGCCCTCCACCAGCTCGGCCTCCGGGGGCAGCACGTCGTGAATGAAGACAGGGCCGATGCCGTGCAGGGTTGTGAGCACACGCCGCACCGTCAGCGCATCACCGGCCCAGCAGGCGGCGCGGGACATTTCCCGCTTGACCCCGACGCTGGAGGGCGGCGCGAGGGCAGTCGTCAGCAGGACGGTGAGGAGGAGAAAGACGGCCCCGGTCAGCAGGAGCACGTTGCCCCATGAGAGGCCCAGCAACAGCAAAACCAGTGACAGCGCAATCCAGATGAGCTGCGACGACCTGGACATCGCTAGCGGGCCATCCTTCCCATGTCGCTGGGCACGGGCACCTGCGCCAACACGTCGTCGACGACGGCCTCGCCGCGGGTGCCCTCCAGCGTGTCCTCGATGTTGAGGATGACGCGGTGAGCGAGGACATCGGGGACGACCATCTTCACATCGTCCGGCACGACGAAGTCGCGGCCGTGGATGAGGGCGATGGACCTGGCGGCCCGGAGGAGGGCGAGTCCCCCGCGAGGGCTGGCGCCGACGGCCACGCGTGGGTGCTCACGGGAGAGCCGGACGATCTGCGTGATGTACTCGACGATGACCTGGTCGGTGTAGACGCCGGTCTCCACGAAGCGCTGGAGATCTACGAAGCGGCCAACGTCCACCGCAGGTTCCATGTCCTCAGTTGGGTCGTCCTTCTGCCACTGGATGCGCCGCAGCAGGATGTCGCTTTCAAGCTGGTCGTTGGCCGGGTAGCCGGTGGAGAGCTTGAGGAGGAAGCGGTCCAGTTGCGCCTCAGGCAGCGGGTAGGTGCCCTCCTGTTCGATGGGATTCTGCGTCGCAATGACAACGAAGGGCGAGCCGAGGGACATGGTGTCCCCGTCAATGGTGACCTGACGCTCCTCCATCGACTCGAGCAGAGCGGACTGGGTCTTGGGGGGCGCGCGGTTGATCTCGTCGGCTAGGAGGACATTGGTGAACACCGGCCCCTGCATGAGCTGGAACGTGCCGTCGTTTTGCCGCCAGACGTTCATGCCGAGGATGTCGGAGGGCAGCAGGTCCGGGGTGAACTGGACGCGCTTGGTATCGCCGCCAATGGCACGGGCGAAGAGCTTGGCCAGGAGGGTCTTGCCGAGGCCGGGATAGTCCTCGAACAGGACGTGGCCGTTGGCGAGCCCGGCGGCCAGCAGCTTTCGCAGCATAAGACGATTGCCGACGAAGACCTCCGCGATACGGTCGATGATTCGCTCGCACGAGAGACGGGCCTCTTCCAGTTGTTGCTCGTTCATCTGTAGATTGCCGCCCTTTCGATGGTGAATGTTGACTCAGTCGCCGGCGCCGGACGCTGCGACGACCTCGGCCAACCTTCTTGGGTCCAGGTTGGCGGAGGCGCGGGCCGCAGGGCTGAAGAGTGTTGCCGCGGTGTTGTCCACGAGCCGGACGCGCTCGTCCCGTTCGCGAGTCCGGGCGTTCGCGCGGGTCCAGGGCAGCAGGAACCACCCCGACTCCCGCTCCGGCATATCCAGGAGGTGAAGCCAGCGGTCTATAGCGCTTTGCACGTCGAGGCCCTGCCCGCAATGCCCAACGATGAGGGCGATGACCAATCGCTCGGCATCGGCGCCGGTCTCGACGAAGAGGGCGGCGGCGGCGCGAAGGTCGGCCTCGTTGATGGACGGCAGTGGCGGTTGGCCGGAGGCCAGGGCACTGTCGGCGCGCCGCAGCGTCTCCTCCAGCGCGGCCACCCTGCCCATCCGCCGC
Organism: Chloroflexota bacterium; assembly: GCA_026713825.1. Lineage (NCBI taxonomy): Bacteria > Bacillati > Chloroflexota > Chloroflexota bacterium. Next base: position 14,512 of record JAPONS010000071.1, read on the forward strand.
AGGTTGCTGCGATCGAGGAACCGCATGGCAGCTGAGGAAACGGCGCTCGCTCGAATCGGGCGGAGGGTTGCGCGCATCTCCTCCAGGGAGACGCCATTCCGGTAAAGCAGGGCCATGAGGTATGACCAGAGAGGCTTCCACTCGCCGTAGTCCACAAACCGCCGGCGCATGGCGGAGGAGAGCGCGGAGCGGGGGTCGTCCTTGCTCTCCAGGACCTGGTGATGGCGCGTCCACTGGCCTGAGTCTGGCTCCTGCGCCTCGGGGACTGCGGTATCCCTTCGCAGGAGGTCCACCACGAAAAGCAGGGCCAGGAACAGGACCGCCAGCAGCGCAATGTACTCGTAGAGGGCGGCGAACCACAACGCCTCGTAGAGCACCGGGCGCAACAGGAGACCGTAGACCGCAAGGGCCGCCCCGAGAACCACGCCGCGCAGCCGCGAGACCGCGAGCCAACTTGCCATGGGGGCCAGGGCATTTTGCGACGCCGCGGCATAGCTGAACACCTGCGCGAGCCCCAGTGCAAACATGCCCGCGGCGCCGGCCGCGCCACCGAGAACAAATCCATGTCCCAGCGGTGAAAGCGACGACCCGACCACCCATACAAGGTACCCTGCGGCGCTGCAAGCGACGGCGTTCAACAGCGGCTGCCAGCGCGTGAAGACCCGGTCTTCCCGAGACCAGGGAAGGGTCAGCGCGAAGGCCATGGCGGCGCCAAGGGCCGCAGCGCTCACACGCACGTCGAATAGGGTCGCGAAGTAGGGTATCGCTTCGCGGCCGATGCTCCGCGTCGACTCGTTGTCGATGAGCGCGGCGTTGATGGCGGGCAAATGGTCCAGCACAACCCCCATCGACAACCCCGCAGCAAGGGCGGCGATCGAGGCCGCCGCCAACGCGAGGACAACCGAGGCCGCGGGCCAGTATCGAAACTGCGAATCGGTCCGCGCAACATTACCCACGATCGAAGCGGCGTAGGAAAGCATGATCCCCAGGGCCAGCACAGCCATGACCTGCGGAACGCTCAACTGGACAGCGACCGCAAGGATGCCGCTGCCCGAGAACACCACGTACACGACACTCAGGAGCGCTAGGCGGACTACGGGGAACCCCAGGATGCGGTCCACCGGGGGCCAGAAAACACCACAGGCGCGCACCAGCGCGAAGGGCAGCAGCACGGCGAGGAGTTTCGGCGACGTCAGCTCCCCCAAGCTCACCACGTACTCCGCTGCCCTGGCGGCGTCAAACCCAAAGTGGCCGGCAAGCACAGATTCGATCGCGGAGGGGAGCCCCGCCAACGCCTGCAGGGAGACGCTGACCCATGCGGCCTCGGCCAGCAGCAGCAAAGCTCGGAGCACGTTCGCCGTCTGCTGCCGGACCCGCTCCCTGAGAACGTTCCGCAGGGCCAACGCGCCATAGGACAGCGCCAACGCGGCGGCCAGGGCCGTCAGCAGCGGAGAGCCCTCGAAGCCGACAGCGACGTTCAGCACGCCGCCGTTGGACAGCAGGACGTAGCCGGATCCGAGGGTAACGAGCCGCCACCAGGGCATGGAAAGCGCCGCGCCAACGCCGGGGCGGACCTGGGCAATTGCGCGCAGGACGGCCACCAGTGTCATAAGGGGGAGTCCCCACATGGACATCGGGCCGAAAGCCGCAACGTAGGGCAGCGCGGCATCGGGCACCGGTCCGCTTTCGCGTTCGGCCAGGGCTTCCGTCATTGCGGGGACCGCAGCGATGAGCGCGAGGCCCAGTATGAACCACGCGAGGTCCGCTAGGAATCTCCTCGCAAAGGCCAGGGCGGCGGCGGCCCGCAGTTCATGGCCCGACCGGGTGGGCCTCCACAGCAGTGCTGCCAGCCTCGTACCGTCGGCCCGCGCGGCGAGACGGCTCAGCAGCGTCAGGACCGTCCACAGCGCGATAGGGGGGAAGAGGAAGTCCAGATCTATGCCGGACCAGGCGGAGAGCGGACTGGCCGTTCGCCAGAACAGGAAGAATCCAGCCACCAGGACTCCCACCAGGAAGAGGGCGGTCAGCGGCAATCGGTACGAGGGTACGGCGGTTACCACAGCTACTCCTCCACCACGGCGTGCCATGCGCGGTACATGGACTCGTAATGCCGGCGGACGATGGGGTGTTCGCTGTAGTCGGCCTCCTCAAAGCGGGATATCAGCTCATCCAGGGGCTTCTGGGGCACGGGCAACTCCCGGGACACGAGCAACAGCTCGACTTCCCGAGGCGTCATCTGGTCAACGGACGTGTTGGTCCTGTTCGCCGCCCATTGCAGGAAGGCGTTGTACAGCCGGACGATCTCCTCCCGGAAGTCCACGACGCGGAAAGTCCTGGAATCACTGGCCGGTAGGCAAGCCTGGTTCCCCGCAAGCTCCGCCGCAACCTGGTATTCGCCTGTATCGCTCGCTGTCCATTGGAGCGTGCTGGTCCCGTCGTCGCCCGCGACAAGCGACTGCGGCGGCTCGCCGGCCACGGACGCTTGGACCTCCGCCCCGGCGATGGGAACCCCATCACGGTCCGCGGCCGTTACGGAGACATCCACGTCCTCGCCGACTCCCCACACGTCCGGGATGTCCGCGGCAGGCTTGGCAAACGTTATGGTGAGCGCAACTCGGGTACGGGTCTCCGCCGAATCCTCATCCTTGACGTCTTCAACGCCGTCCCTCAGGGCTTCCTCGGAGACCGTCGCATCCTCGCGGCGCCGGGTGAGGACTCTCGGCAGCGGCACCAGGCGCATTCTGCTGCCCGCATAGCCGGCAACGGCAAGGGCGGCGGCGGCGCCGGGTGCGCCGGCCCACAGAAGCCAGTTGAATCCCCAAGGAGTCACCGGCACGCCGATGAAGTAGGTGAGGGGCATGTGCCGTTCGTCACCGTCATAGGTGAACGTGAGGGGGAGGGTAAGGGCCTCCTCGTCGTCCGGCACAGCGACTTCCAGCAGCGCGGCGCCGAGCCCGTCCGTGGTCAGTTGCGTTCCATCGTCCAAACGCAGACCGGCATTGCGAATGCTTCTCCGCCTGTCGTCCAGCAGTCGGACTTCCAGTTCCGCCAACTCACCGGGCCGCAGCTTGTCCATGGGGGTAACGGTAACGCGGACGGCGGACTTTACCATGAAGGACGCGCTCGCGCTGACATCGAGGCCGGGAGCGGCGACCGTCAACTCGCCGGCCCCCAGCGGGGCGCTATCGGGCACCCGGTGGGTGTAGGAGAAGGTGCCCGTGGCGTCGGCCTGCACGGCGTCGCCCTCCACTGTCAATTCGATGCCCGACGCGGGGCGGGCGCCGAGCAGCGCTGTGCCGCGCAGCGTGACGGTATCGCCGCGCGCCACCGGCTCCAGCGGCTCCAGCAGAAGCCGCGGGACACCGACAACCACGTCGGTTGCGGCGGAGCTCGCCGCCAGGTGGTCGGTTCCGGAGAATGCGACCTCCACGACAAGCGGCGACTCATGGGCCGACTCCGATGCGGTCTCATCGAACAGCGCGACGGTCTCCCATCTGAAGCTGCCGTCGACGCCGGTCGTGAGGGTGAGCGGGATGTCTCCGACAACCTCCATCCGGGCGTCCCGCACGGGTTGCCCGTTGACGTCCCGCAGGGTCCCGGACACGGTGAGGCTCTCGCCGTCCCTGACGATGGCGGGCGCTTCCAGGCTGATCCACGTGGGCGCCAGCACGGAAAAGGTTAGGCGGGCGGAACTCGGGACGATGAAGTCGGCGCCGGGATACAGGACGGAGAGCGAGTGGGGCCCCGTCTGGAAGAAGGCTTCATGACGGTACTGAAATGCGCCGTCATCGTCCGTGGTCACCGCGGCAAGCTCCTCCCCCGCGGCGTCGACGATCCTCAGCGTCGATTGACCGATGGGCGAGCCGTCGGCTTTGGCGAGGCGTCCGGCAAAACCGCCTCCGTCGCCGAGCTCGACTGTGCTGGGCCCCCCCAACGTGAGGAGCGCGGCCTCCCGCACAGCCACCCGCGCGATGGCCTGGGAGGCGAGGATGGGGCCGTCGCCGGCATAGCCGGCGCGAACGGTGAAAGGCCCCGGCTCGTCGAGGATGCTCACGAGATCGAAGGCCCCATCCGCGTCTGTGGAGACCTGCTTCACAGGGAGATCGCCAACGCGGACTACGATGCTCCGGCCGGTAAGCGGCTCGCCGCGCACACCGCGCAGCGTTCCGGTGATGCGGAACTCTTCACCAACCTCCACGGAGACAGAGACATCGACGGCGGTCTCCGTGGGGAGCGTCACCTCGAAGTCGATGCGCGCTCTGTTGTCCAGCAGGAACGCCTGCCCTTTCAGCTCCACCTCAACCCAGTGGGGACCGGGGTCCGCGAAGGCCCGGGTGAACGTGAAGCGGCCGAAGTCGTCAGTCATGACGGGGTCCACGGCGCTGCCGTTCACTGCGACCGTAATTTCACGGTTTGACGCGCCTCGCCCGGTGTCCTCACTGAGCTTGCCCGTGAACACGGCTCCAACGTCCACCGGGATACTGGACGGGCCGGTCAATTGGAGGCCGGTCCCGGAATACACCGTGAGGTCAGGGTCGCTCCATGACTCATTAAAGCTGTCGTTCTCCACGGCGCGGGCCAGCAGCTGCCAGCCGCCCACCTCCAGGGACGGCGGCAATTGCACCTCCACGTCGTACCGGCCTTGGCGCGTCACCGTTTCGCCGATCTTCACGCCGCCATGCTCCTTGGTCTCGTTCACGTAGATCTCGACCTTCATGCCGTCGACAAACCTGCCGGTCGCGGTGTTCACCCAGCCGCCCACGGTGAAGGGCTGCTGTCTCCTGACGTCCGACGGCGACTGCGTGATAGTGGTGATGGTATCCAGCGGGCGGACGGGAATCTCCGGAACTTCGTCTTCCTCTTCCGCCAGCCGCGACGGCGCGGCGCCCGACGCAGTGGGCTCAAAGCTGATCCATCCCAGGCCTTCAAACGCCACTTCTGCCCACTGGTGGGCCTGCCAGGCATACACCGTCTGGATATCCGGGGTAGGGTTGATGACAAAGCCGGACACCACCCTTGCAGGAATGCCGATGGAGCGGGCCATGACCACAAAGACGCTGCTGAACACCCCGCAGGTGCCCTCCTTGTGGTCAAAGAGGAACCAATCGACGGGATCGCGTCCTTGCGGCAAGACATCCTCAGGGCCGTCGGCCAGTCGGTAGGGAAAGGTGGTGCTCAGGTACCGTTCCAGCGCCTTGGCCTTCTCATATGTCGACCGGTACTCTGCCGTTACCTCCAGCGCTAGCTCTCGAATGCGTTCCGGCATATCCGGTGGAAGCTGTAGGTACGTCGGATCCCTGGCGGCGAGGGCGCGGACGAGATATTCATCGGAAAAGCTCAGCGCATGCGACGTCCATTTGTATGCCGGGACAGTCTCACTGGACCGGAATGTCCTGCTATAGGGGCGGTGCGCTCCCCGGAGCGAGATCGTTTGCAGGCCATTGGCAACCGGCACCACGCCGGGAAAAATGACGGCATCGTCCTGGATCGGAAACAGCGTAATCTCGTCTCTCCGTGACCTGTACTCCCACGGGTCTAGCCCTATGAACCCGAACAGAGAGGCATGACTCCGCCTCTCGAAGGGCACGTTTCTGAACTGGCTATCCGTGCTTGCATACTCCGCCCACACTGCATCGGGGACAACGGCGCCCAGAAGGATTCTTACGTCCACCGGGTCCAGTTGCCGCCATCCGCCGTTCTCATACACGTCTCCCGTTGCCATACGCAAGTGGCCGGTGTTGGCGGCGCCAGCGACTTTGAATACCCGGCCCATAGGGAATTCCGATACCTGTGCGGTTGTGGTGCCTCCCGCAAAAGCCAGGTCCTCGCCGTCTTCCACAATCGCCGCGCCGTTCTCCAGCCGCACCACTTCCGCGCCTGATTCCTCCAACGCCCGCAAGGCCTCCTCTAGCTCCTCCGGGTCACCCGTGGGCAGTCCTGCATCCGCCGCCCGCGCCTGCGGCCCGCCGGGGGTCGGTTCGAAGGCGACCCAGCCGAGCCCCTCAAACGCCACCTCTGCCCATTGGTGGGCCTGGTCCGTGGAGACGGTCTGGCTGAAGGGCGTGGCGCTGATGGCCCAGCCCGAGACGACCCTGGCGGGAAGTCCGATTGCGCGGGCAAGGAAGACGAACGCGCTGCTGAAGTTGCCGCATGTCCCCTCCTGTTCCACAAAGAGGAACCGCTCAACGGGATCTTGCACGTCGGGAGCCTTCAGTGCGTCTGATTTGTTTGCAAAGGCATAGTCATAGTTGGTCCGCAGATAGTCGGCGATCGCTTTGGCCTGGGCGTAGGGCGTCGGGTGACCAGCGGTGATTTGCGCGGCGAGGTCAAAGACTGGCCCGGTGCGCGCCCACTCCGGCAGGCTGGTGTACGGAGAATTGATTGGGACGGCTGCTTTGTCCGCCGACCGCAACTGCTCCTCGGAATAGCGATGGACCGCCGCGGTCCATGAGTAGCTCCTGACAGGGTATTCAAGCGCGAAAACACCGCTCTCCGGCAAGAACGTTCCGGGGACCTCCACCCTCTCCAGGTGCGCTGACGTCGGCACCAAGCCGGCCAGGACTCGTAGACTCACGATGGATGGGGGAGGTACGGGCACGACAGTGATGGTGTCCTGGTAAAGGATGTGGGGAGCGACGCTTGGCGAGATGGCCCCGTGCTGTACCTGCTGGTTGGACGAGTGCCGCAGCCGCGTCTGTGGTGCAGCAAGCCACTGCCCATCAACGTAGATGGCGCCGACTGCCGATCGCAGCAGTGTCGTGGATCTCGCGCCTGTCACCTGGAAGACGCCTTCCTTTTCCGGTCCCGCGCTTCGGAACGCAGTAGCGTCCGGGATGACCCCTACCAGATCCCCAAAACGGAGAATGCCCGCTCCGTTCTCCAGCCGGGTTATGGGGCCGTAGTTGTCCAGCGCTTCCCGGGCGGCGTTGCGGACCAACTCATCGGGGTCGCTTGACGCTATAGTAAGAGCGGGAACTGCGTTCAAACTATGACGCGACCCTAACACCTCTGCGGCGGCGGCTCGCAGCGCAGGGTCAGGGTTATCCAGCAGGGTTGCCGCCAGGACGCTGGTCTCCCACCTGGCCAGCGCTTTCCTGGCAGCGCTCTGGACGCTCTGCTCTGGGTCGGTTGTCAAGACGTCCAACAGAGGCGGCAGGGTAACGGCCACCTGAAGCTCTCCCATCGTCTGCGCAGCGGCGGTGCGGACATCCGTGTCGGGGTCGGTGCGGAGCACGGCAACCAGGCCCTCCGCAGTCCAGCGTGCCTTCCGCTCGCCGAGTCCGAGAACGGAGACCTCCCGGACGACAGCTTCTTCATCAGCAAGCGCCGCGTCCAGCAGTCCTTGCTCAGCCTTCTCGCCGCCGATCTGCACCAGGGCCCCCGCTGACGCTAAGCGGACCCGTGCTTCCATGTCGGTGGACAGGGCCTGGCGAAGCGCCTCCACGACCCTGTACGTTCCGGCCAGCCTGAGGCCGTTTGCCGCGGCCTCGCGGACGACCGGGTCCTCGTGGTTCAGGAGCAGCCGGATCAGCTCGTCGACACCGATCTTGTGGATCGCGGTTTCGGCGGCCAGCCGGACCGCCAGCGACTCGTCGCTTTCTGCGGCTTCGATCAGTGCGGGCAGCGCCTCCGGTTCATCGAGATCGCCCAGGGACTCGGCAGCCTCCTCCCTGGCCTTCGCGTCGTCACTGGATTCCAACTCCTCCACCAGGGTTGGGAGTGGTTCAGCTTCCGTTTCAGGGGGGAAGGCGTCTATAAGGGTTGGGTCGAAGCGCACCCATCCGATGCCGTGCAGCGCGATTTCCGCCCATTGGTGCGCCTGGTCGGCGTTGACAACCTGGGGTCCCGCAGCAGCTTCAATGGCCCAACCGGCCACGACCCTCGCCGGGATGCCCGCAGCCCGGGCCAATATGGCGAATGCGCTGCTGAAATGGCTGCTGTCTCCCCAGCGGCGCTCAAAGAGGAACCAGTCGACCGGGTCATGCCCGGCGGGGCGCTCTCTGGCGACCCCTCCATCCTCCGGTTTGGCGTACGCAAAGTTCTCCCGCAAATACGAGTGAATCCGGATAGCCCGAATGTACGGGGACTCGTCCGTATCGAACTGCCCGGCAAGCTCCAGCACGCGGGACGGGAGGTCTTCCGGCAACTGAAGGTAGGCGGAATCAGCGGCGGGAGCGGCCGCGAACATATCGTCTGGCGCAAAGCGGGGGAGGGTGGTCTAAAGCCGGTAGCTGCCGGTGGGCGCCGGGACACTCAGGGTGGCGCTGAATGGATGGAAGGAGACCGGGACGTCCACCTTGAAGAGGAATTCCGTGCTTGGCACGCTGCCCGCGCTGAACACGCCACCCTCCAAGTATGGGGTGACGACGATCACGTCCGGCACCAGATCGGCGGGCTCAACGGTCGGGTAGACCAGCAGCGCCCTGTCCAACCGTTCCGGCGGCAGACCGCCCGCATCAGCGGCCCGCAGCTGCTCCAGCGCAGCCAGCACGTTGTCGGGCACCAGGCTGTCCTTGTCGGCTGGGAGGAAGCCGGGGTCAACCTGCGTCCAGACCCCGTTTTCATACACGTCGCCCGTCGCGGTCCGGAGATAGCGGGTGTGGAACGCGCCGGAAACCCAGAACACCGGCAGCGGATCGGGCGATTCCGACAGGTCCGCCGTGACGGATGGGGCGACGACGGCGCTTACCCCCGGCGGCTGTGGGGCTTCAGCTTCACCGTGCGTCTCGGGGTCCGGATTCGCTTCCTCAACCAGGGGGGCGTCCGTCCTCTGGTGCCGCTCGATAACGTCCGTGTACTCGGAAGGCGCTTCGAGCAATGACGGGCGCTCAAAGAGGTACAGGCCGTCCACGGGCCGCGTGTCGAAGAGGCCAACAGCAGAGGCGGCAGCCAGCCAGGCTATAACGACAAGCGCCAGCGCATACCGGTTGATAAACCCGGCGATGATGAGCGTCAGAAACACCACCGCCACTAGGGCTAGGGCGCCCGACTCCAGGAAGGAGCGATAGACCGTGTGCTCGCTGTAGCCGATATCGCGCCCCACGACACCGGAGAAGGCGAGATACGCTCCCGCGCCCGCGATGGCAAGGGCGCCCAGAGCGCCTGCGGCAAGGGGCAGGGAGGGCCTGAATAGAGCCTTGGCAGGTCGCCGTCCGATCGCCGCAATGAACACCGCAAGGGCCAGGACCACGGATACGCCGAGGACCGCCGCTTCAAGCATGCCGACGCCGTTAGGCAGCCCGACGGTTTCTTCCTGAAAGGGAGTCGTCGCAAGAATGTCACCGGGACCTGAGGAAAGCAGGGAGACCAGGAACTCAAGAAGGAGAAAAAACCCGGCCAACGCCGTCATGAGTATGAGGAGCAGCCTGGCTTGACGCACCAGGGACCTGGACATCGGCACAGATAGGCTTGTACTCAGCCATTGCATATCGAGTCGTCTTCACTCTGCATCCAACTGCCCTGAAGCAGTCCCGCCGGCGCGGGCATCACCGCGCGCCGCGCATCCGCCGACGCTGTTGACACAGGCAGGCGATGCGTCATTCGCAGGCACACTCCCTTTTCAAGGCGCTTCTCATCTATAGGAGGTCATTCTACAACCCCATCGCCGTCACGCCAATGTTGCCCTCAATGGGAGAGCACGGCGGTGTCGGCGCGTCGCCACATGCTGAACCAACTCGACACGGTGACGGCCTACGTGAGGGACATGGCTGCGTTCCTGCGGGAGAGCGGCATCACGGAAACCAAGGCCTTTGTTCGCTCCTTCGTGAAGCAGGTCGCGGTGAGCCCGGCACGGGCCGTCATCCACTACACCATTCCTACGCCGTGGGACAGCCCACTGGCAGGGGCGGACGCGGCAGAGGTGGCTTTGGCGGGTGGTGTTATGAGTACCGCAAGCAGTGGTGGCGCATACGGGATTCGAACCCGTGGTCTCCGCCTTGAGAGGGCGGTGTCCTTGGCCGCTAGACGAATGCGCCACGCGGATACGGCCAATAATGAAGTCTGACATGACAAGTATAGCGCACCCACTTGAGGCGTGTCAGCATCCGTCGCTCCCAACTGTCTCGGTTGAGGGCGGCCACCTGTTCCCGTACAATTGAATTGCTCCCTGGCCGAAGTGGCGGAATGGAAGACGCGGCGGACTCAAAATCCGCTGCCCGCGAGGGCGTGTGGGTTCGACTCCCTCCTTCGGCACCATTGCACTTGCGCCTGATCCCTTCCCCCTTGATGGCGGAAGGGTAGAGCCTGCCCCGTACGTGATACGGAGATGGGGGTGCGCGACCGCCATGGCCGACATGCAAGACGCCTTCAACCTCGCCCGCGCCATCGACGGCCGGCTGGCGTTGGCTGACGAAACCGCCACGGAGCAGGCTGTCGACGACTTCCGGGAAGCCCTCTACGACTACCGCGCCGATGGCGACCTCGACACCTTCCTGGAACGCTGTGCCGCGCTGCTCGCGGAGACCGGTGGTGCGCTCGGTGGACCCGGCGTCGCGGGCCGTTGCTTCCGCGCGCTCGATTCGGTGTTCAGCAGCGGGTAGTCCGTTACACATTGACTTGGGAAGCGCGCGCGTGACCTCCAATTCCTGGGGTACACTGTTTCTATGACAACGCAACCCTCCGCATCTGACGCGGCGAATCTCGGGGCAAGCTCCAAGCGGTCCGTCGTCGCGGTCGTGCGCACCACGCCCGACACGGTGCTCGACGACACCGGCGCGGCGATGCGCATGGCCGGCTACCGGGACGTTCTGCCCATCGCGGACCCTGTCCTGCTCAAGATCAATATCTCCTGGCAGCACTGGTACCCCGCGTGCTCCACGTCGCCGTGGCAGCTTGAGGGCGTCATCAAGACGCTGCGGGTGGACGGCTACTCGGAGCTCATCGGCGCGCACAACGGCACCGTCGTTGTCGACTCCTACGAGGGCGAGGTCGCCAACAAGCACAAGTCGGTCACGGACCGGCTTCAGGTGCCGACGGTCCACCTCGACGTGCCGCCCAACGAGTGGGTGCTCTACGAGCCCAAGGGTGAGATGCTGGTGCTGGACAAGATCTTCCCCGAGGGCATCACCGTGCCGGCCAGCTTTGCCGGCAAGAGCATCATCCAACTCCCCACAATGAAGACCCACGTCTTCACCACCATGACGGGCGCGATGAAGAACGCCTTTGGCGGCCTGCTGAACCGCAAGCGTCACTGGACCCACTCAGTCATCCACGAGACGCTGGTTGACCTGCTGACCATCCAGAAGGAGCTGCACTCCGGCCTCTTCGCGGTCATGGACGGCACCTTCGCGGGCGATGGCCCGGGCCCAAGGGCCATGCGGTGGCACACGCCGGGCGTCATGCTGGCCTCGGCGGACCAAGTAGCCATCGACGCCATTGCCGCGAAGATGATGGGCCTCGACCCGCTGAGCATCCCTTTCATCCGCATCGCCCACGAGCGCGGCCTCGGCTGCGGCGACCCGGATGCGATCGAGGTTGTCGGCGAGGACATCTCGGACGTGAACTACCACTTCGAGGCGGTACAGAACACCTTTGCGAGCCGGGGGCAGAAGCTCATCTACTGGGGGCCGCTCAAGTTCCTCGAGAAGGTGTGGCTGCGCTCGCCGCTGGTGCCGCTGGCCTACCTCGCTTCGAACGTCTACCACAACGGCTACTGGCGCAACCTCAAGGGCAAGCGCCGCATCCGCGAGGCGCTCAACACGCCGTGGGGGAAGCTGTTTCAGGAGTATTAGGGGCCTGACGCCACCTGAACGGATTTGGGTTTTGAATACCCCCAGAGCGAACTATCGGAACTGCTTGCAATCTTGCCTACCCCGCCACCCCCCAGTGGATGGCGATGCTCCCCAGCATGAGACCACGGTAGCCTACCTCTGTGAAACCTGCTGCTGACATGGCCTCAGCGAGCTCGTCCGGGTCCAGGTAACGCTCCACGGAGTCCGGGAGGTATTGGTAGGCTCTTCGGTCGCCGGAGAGGGCCCAGCCTATGAGAGGCATCATGCGACGGAAGCCGACGCTGTAGGCCGCTCGCCCCACGGCGTTTCGGGGCCGCACGATGTCCAGCACCGCAAGGCGGCTGCCGGGCTTCAGCACCCGCTGAAACTCGCGCAGGCCGAGGGGAATGTCGGCGAGGTTGCGCAGCCCGAATCCGATGGTCGCGCAGTCGAAGGTAACGTCCGGGAAAGGCAGGGCCAGGATGTCACCCTGCACACGGTTAATGCGGTCTGAGAGGCCCCGCGCCGCCAGGTCCGGGCCCCCGCGGACCAGCATGGGCGCGGAGAAGTCGAGGGCAGTGACGTGCGCAGCGCGCGCCGCCAGGACCGCCGCGAGCTTGCCCGTGCCCGCCGCGGCGTCCAGCCCTCGCTCTACCGGCTCGGGCGCGGCGATGCGGGAAGTCAGCCGCCGCCACGACTCGTCGCGTCCGAGGGAGGCGACGGTGTTGAAGGCGTCGTAGCGGCGGGCGATGCCGTCGAACATGCGCTGAACGCGCCGTGGGTCGCTCATGCCGCGCCCTGCGCGTGACGCGCCAGCGTCGATGCCTCCAGCGCTTCCCGTGAGGTGTAGCGCGGGCGAAAGCCTGTCTCCCGCGTGAATTTCTCGTTGCTGGCGAACCACGGGAACCGCATCATGGTCAGGCCGCTAGCCTGCGAGTCGCTCTGGATTTGCAGGGCCCAGCTCGCCTGTGTGAGGAAGGTGAGCAGCGGCGCGGGCACGGCGATCGAGCGGCGGCCCGCCACCTGCGCGACCTCGCTGAAGGCGGCGGTGCCCTGCCCTGTAATGTTGTAGACGCCGGGAACGTGCTCAAACAGGCAGAGCTCCAGCGCCTCCTGCGCGTCATCCTCGTGCATGAACTGCATTTGCGGGTCTGCCCCGGCAATGCTGACGAGGAACGGCTTGCGGAAAGCCTGCGCAATGAAGTTGTCTGAGCGAGGCCCCATGATGACGCAACCACGCAACACCGTCACGCAGGTGTCCGGGTTGTCCGCCATGAAGGCATCCAGCATGAGTTCCGTTGCCGCCTTGTCCTCGGCGTATTGAAATCCGCGCACGGGCCGCACCGGCGACTCCTCCGTGTAGGGCAGCGGGTCGTCCCGATGCGGGCCGTAGACGGTCGTGCTGCTGAAGTACAGGATCTGCCGCACGCCCGCCTCTTTGCACGCTCGGAGGGTTTGCGCCGTCCCGCCCACGTTGACGCGCCGCACGAACTCGCGGTTGCGGCCCGGACGCAGCAGAAAGGCAAGGTGGACAAGGGCGTCGACGCCGTATTCGCGAAGGATGTCGGCATATGGCTGACGAATGTCCATGTGGAAACGGGCGACCTTCGGATGCTCGATGGTCAGAGGGCGATTGTCGAATGCGACGACGCCGTCCACGTCATCCGAGGCCGCGAGCCGCTCCACCAGCATGGCGCCCACCGAGCCCGCGGCGCCGGTGACCGCGACTCGAAGGCCGCTAGCCATCGTTGGCCGCGTCGGTGAAGTCGAACCGCAACACCCCGAGACCCTGGACCTCGAAGGCCATGCCAATCTTGTGGGCGCCCGGCGTCAACGTAAGGCCGGACGCCGCGATGGTCGTCGTGCGGTTCATGGCGAGGGTGAAGGGCACGTCGGCGTTTACGTTCGAGAAGGCCACGGTCCTGCCGTCCACGGTGAAGGTGGTGTTCTCCATTGGCACCTCCTCACCGTCGATAGTCAGTGGGTGCATGCCCCTGGCGTAGCCGGACCCCAGGGTGTTCTTCATCTCAAATGACAGACCGTTCTCCGTGGCACGGAGGCTTCCTTTGACGTAAAGCCGGCGGAGCAAGAACCCGGGAACGGAGACCATTGTCCCTCCTGGCGCGGCTACAGTGTGCCCTCAACGGAGAGGCTCATTTGAAAGAGTTCCTCTTCCATGGCGAGCGCCTCCGGGGGCAGGGGCCGCTACAGCCCCAGCAGCCGCGTGATGATGGAGATGTGCGCAGCGCGTTCCACGAGAACCGCGATGTCCATGGCCGTCTCCAGGTCCTTGCCCAGCGTCACCAGACCGTGGTTGCTGATGAGCGCCGCGCTCCGGCCTTCGAGCGCCTCAACCGCCTTGTCCGCAAGCTCCTCTGTGCCCGGCGGAGCATAGCCGGTCACGCGCACGGCGCCGCCGACAGTCACCGCAACCTCATCGATGACGGCGGGAACCTCGATGCCGGCGACGGCGCAGACGGTTGCGTAGACTGAATGCGTGTGGACGACGGCCTTCGCGTCCTTGCGGGCGCGATAAACAGCGAGGTGGAGCGCCGATTCCGACGAAGGCGGGAGGTCGCCGAAGACCGGCTCGTACTCGAAGTCGATAACCGGGACGTCATCGGCAGTCATGCGGCGGTAGGTCACCCGGCTGGGTGTGATCGCAACGAGCGGCGGATCCCCGGGGATGAGCAGGCTGACGTTGCCGCTGGCCCCGGCCACGAGACCCAGACGGTCGAGCTCCTGCGCGGTCTCACAGACGGCTGCCCGCTCGGCGCTCCAGGTCTCTGACGGCATCACTCGCTCCTTGGTGGACTACGGTCTATTGTAACGCATACGGCGGTGGCTACGGTGCGTGTCTACAGGAACCCTTCCATGCGCGACTGGGCGTCCAGCCACCGGGCATAGTGCTCCTGGTATTCGTGCTGAGAGACAGGGTCCGGCGTGACTTCACGCAAGCCGTCGCGGGCGGCGAGCGCCAACTGATCGAGGGCTCCCGCGCCTTCCAGGGAGGCCTCGGCCGCCAGCGCGGCGCCTTGCAGGCTCACCTCCGGCGTTGGCGCAGCGTGGACGGGTCGCGACATGACATCGGCGAGGACCCGCGCGAACAACGCGGTGCGCGTCATGCCCCCGCCGACGGCGAGACCGGCAGGCTGTACGCCCGTCACCTCAAAGAGCAGGTCAGCCGCGCCACGCACGGCGAAGACCACGTTCTCCAGCGCGGCACGGGCCAGCCGGGCCCGGTCAAGGCCGCTGAAGGTTACGGGCACCGGGAAGAGCAGGCCTCCCGGCTGCAGTCCGGGCCGTGACAGGTCCAGCGGCGCCGGGCCAAGGAGCGCGACAGCGCCCGCCGCGCCCGCCGGTGACTCGGCGGCCAGCGCCTCCATGCGCTCGAAGCCGCCGTTCGCAGGGCCAAGGAGCAGCTCCATCAGCCAGCGGTACGCGTTGCCGCCGTCGCCGGCGTTGGCCTCGGCCACCCATCGCTGGGGCACGACGTGTCGGCCCACCCATGTCCGGCGGGCAGGGTCGGGCTGCGGGGCCGCCGTGACCGACTGCGTCGTGACGCTCCATCCTGCAACAACGCCGGTGTCGCCAGGCGACGCCGCGCCCATCGCCAGCAGGCCGCACTGCGTGTCCGGCCCGGCAACCACGACGGGTACGCCGGGCGGGATGCCCAACTGGTCTGCGGCGTCTCTTGAAAGGGCTCCAAGGACCTCGCCCGGCTTTGTGATTGGCGGAAAGCAATCGCTCCTTAGGCCGAGAGAATCGAGAACCGGTGTGGCCAGCGCTCCGCCCGTGACGTCGAGCAGCCCGGACTCCGCTGCGAGTGTTTCCTGCAGGGCGCGTTCACCCGTGAGCCGGTGCCCTACCCAATCGCCCACTGTCAGCACGACAGAGATGCGCTCATAGGTGTCGGGCTCGTTCTGTTGCCGCCAGCGCAACTTGACCGGAGCGAGCATGTAGGACGGCAGGTGGCCGGTGAGACGGTAGACCGTTTCCGCGTGTTCTTCGTCAAAGGCCAGCCCCTCGAAGAGGGCGCGCAGGTCCATATTGGGGCCGAGGAAGAGGTCATGGCCCTCGGCGTCCAGCGCGCCGATGCCCTGCCGCTGGCTCGTGACGCCCACGGCGGCGACGCTGCCGTTCCTCACGCCGGCATCGTGGAGCGCGCGGCGGACGGTGTCCGCAATAGCAGGCCACAGCGCCTCTGTCTCGAACGATCGGCTGAAGGGCGCGTCCCTGTCCTGCGGCTCGTAGGGTACGGGCGCCGAAGCCCTCGACAGAAGGCGGCCGCCTGTCGCCGACACGGCAGCCTTCAATGTGCCCGTGCCGGCGTCGATGGCGAGGAACACCGCTCCGTTGTCGGCGCTCATGACGACCCCGTGGCGGCTGCGCGCCGGTCGCGACGGACTGCCCCCTCAAACCGGAGGAGGGCCCGCGTGATGGCGCGCGAGTAGCGCTCGACAGTCTCCGCCGTCGCGCCGCCGACGTGCGGAGTCAGGAGGACGTTGTCCAGCTTGAGAAGCGGGCTGTTGGGAATGATGGGGTGCGTCTCAAAGACGTCGAGGCCCGCGCCGGCCAGCCGCCCGCTGCGGAGCGCTTCCACGAGTGCAGCCTCGTCCACCAGGGCAGCCGACGCCGTGTTGATGAAGCAGCTTCCGGGCGGCATCAGCGCCAGGCGGTCTGGGCCGAGCATCCCGATTGTCTCCGGCGTCTCGGGCACATGCAGGGTCACGACGTGGCTGCCCGCCAGGAGGCCTTCTAGCGTGGTCATGGTCACGTAGCCCAGCCCGGAGGCATAGGGATCGTGGCCCAGGACGTGCATGCCCAGCCCGCGGGCCAACCGCGCTACACGGCGGCCTATCGCGCCCATGCCGACGATGCCCATCGTCCTGCCGGCGAGCTCGGCGCCGCGCATGTCCGTGTAGGCTGCCATCGGGTGGTCCCATGAGCCGCTGTGCACATAGGCGTTGGCGGCCGGTATGCGGCGCATGAGCGACAGCGCCAGACCGATGACCAGCTCGGCGACGGCGTTGGCGTTTCGGCCCGGTGTGTTCACTACCGCCACGCCGCGCTTGGCTGCCGCTTCCATGTCGATTTGGTTGGTAGCCTGCCTGCACAAGCCGATGAAACTCAATGGTGACGGGTCCTCGAAGACCTCGTCGAAAAAGAAGTCTACCTCGGCCACCACCACCTCAATGCCCTCCTCCGCAAGGCGGACGGCAAGCTCGGCCGGGTCCCGGAGTGAGCGGGTCTCCGTCCATGGCTCGTAGATGACCGTCATGCGTCGCCGGAGTCGTTCCAGAGCGATGGGTGCAAAGGGAGCAAGTATGAGGGCCTTCACCGGCGATGGACCCCCTTAGGAAGTGTGGGACCGGACCACCTGAAACGCCTTGGCCCCCAGCAATCGAACATCGTCGGGCGGGGGCGCGCCCTCGGCGCCGTTGCGCGCGAGGGTGACGCCCTCGGCAAGCTCCTCGCGGGTCACCCACCGCCAGCCGTCGGGGGTCGACTCGATGCGCGCCTTTGGACGGCACACGTAGATGAAGTCGATGTGCTGGTGGAAGCCCTGCACAGGGTCGTTGATGTCTTCCACCATGATGGTGAGCGGGGGCGTCACTTCCTTGGGGTACTCGAGATCGCTTTCGACGCCACCGGTGGGAACGACCACTGCGTCAACACCCGTCTCCTCAGCCACCTCCCGGATGACGGCTTGCACCGGGTCTTCATTGGGCTCAATGTGGCCGCCGGGGGGAAGCCAGCATTGCAGCTTGGCGTGCCAGTGCAGCAGCGTCGCGTCATCCTGCACCACGAACCCGGTGGCTGTGAAGTGTCTTTCCAATACCGTATACACCCCCTGAGTCTTGGGCAAAGGCAGCGTGTCATGGTGGCGTTTGCCGTGTCAAGGCGCGATCCACTACGTTCCACCGCGTTCCAGGCCGGCACCGATCGCCTCGGCGGCGAGGAGGCCGCTGCGGACGGCGGACTCCATCGTGGCGGGCCAGCCGGTCTGCGTCCAGTCGCCGGCGAGCGTCAGGCCATCGATGGGTGTCGACTGCCCGGGCCGCAGCGACTGCGTCCCCGGCGTGCAGCGGAAGGTGGCGTTGGGTTGCCTCACGACCATGAAACGCTCGACGACCGCATCGGCTGCGGCGGGGAAGACGCACGCCATCTCGCCGAGGAAAACCTCGCGCAGGGCGTCACGACCCTTCCCCGCGTGCTCCCATGCGCCGCTCACTGAGATGCAGAGGTGCTGTCCGGGCCCGGGCAGACCCTCTATGTGTGACCTGTTGAACACCCATTGCAGGGGGCTGTCGAGCACGGCAAGGAAGGGTTCGTCGATGACTGGGCGGTCGTACCAGACGTGCACGTTGATGATGGGCGCCCACTGGAGGGCGGCGGATGGGGCAAGGCGCTCGTGCGCCGCTATGCCGGTGGGGAGCAGGCGCACGAGCGCGTCCCACGGCACCGCCGCGACTACGGCGTTCGTTGGCGTGAACTCGCCGTCTGCTACAAGGCCAGTCACCGCCCCATCCTCCACTTCGATGCGTGTCACGTTGCGGCCCGTGAGGATCTTTCCCCCCCGTTCGACGAGGTAGCGGCTGGCGGCGTCGGCGACTAGCTGCGTTAGGCCGACGCGGGAAACGCCGATATCGGCGCTGTGGCGGCCGGAGAGCATGCCGTCCTGAAAGAACATCAGGCCCATATAGGCGCTGACAGCGTCCACGGTGTCGTTGAAGACGGGAAGGGTCATCAGGTCCCACAGGGCGGCGATGGCCCGCTCCGATTGCCCGTGTCTCACGAGCCAGTCTTGGAAGGTCTCGGACTCAAGCGCATCGCGGAGCTTGGCGCGATTTGTGCGCTTGATGCTGAGCATCGCGGAGGCGGCGCGGAGTTTGTCGCGGAGGCCAAGGTGCGGGTAGGCCAGGAAGGACGGCAACAGGTGGAAGGGCGAGGGAAGAAGCGGCGCGGCGGCAAGCGCTCCTCGACGGCCGTTCCTGTCGACGATAACGGCGCGGAGGCGGCGCTGGAGTGTCGTGCGGTCAAGGACGCCTAGCTTGCGCAGGAAGGCGGTGTATGCGGTGCAGCAGGCCAGGTAGATGTGCTGCCCGTTGTCGATGTGGCGACCGGACTCGGCGTCTGGGAAGGAGAAGGCGCGGCCGCCAAGGTAGGGACGCTTCTCCAGCAGGGTAACGGGAACGCCACGGTCAGCGAGGGCGCAGGCGGCGGACAAGCCCGCCAGCCCGCCGCCGATCACCACGCAGCGGCGCCCCCTCTCAGGGGCAGGTAACTCTGAAGCCAAATGCGCACCGCCAGAAAGAGCTTCTCTCGGGTTGGGAGGGATATACGGCGCTCGAAGACGTCGTACCCCTGCTGTTCTATGCGGTCCAGGACGCGGCTGTACAAGCCCCCAAGCACCGCCGGACACGCCCGCGACCGCACCGGCAAGAGGGGCAGCAACCGTTTGCCGCTGTCGAAGTAGCCCCGGGCGCGGGCGACCTGGAAGCGCATGAACCGGATGAAGTCGTCGTTGACCTCGCCGGCCATGAGCGCCTCTTCAGGATACCCGAACCGGCGCATCTCCTCCTGCGGCAGGTAGACGCGGTCCATCTCCGCGTCCTCTCTGATGTCGCGCAGGATGTTGGTGAGCTGCATCCCGAGACCGAGGTCGATGGCATAGTCGCGGGCGACGGGGTCCGAGAAGCCGAAGATGTGGATGCAGACGATGCCCACCACGGAGGCGACCCGGTAGCAGTAGGTGGCGAGGTCATCGAAGGTCTCGTAGCGGTTGAGGGTGAGGTCCATCTCCACGCCGCGGGCGATCTCCGACAGGTCCTCCCACCGGATGCCGTACTCGCTGACGGCGTGGGCGAGGGCGCTGTAGACGGGGCCGTCGGGGTTGCCGTCCCTCGCGCGCTCCAGGGCGGCATCAACCTCGCGGAGCTTGCGGCGCTTCTCATCGAGGGGCAGCGGCTCGTCGGCGATGTCGTCGCAGAGGCGGCAGAAGGCGTAGGCGGCAAAGATGGCCTGTCGCTTGGTCTTGGGGAGGGTCACAAAGGCGTAGTAGAAGTTCTTGGCCTCAGTCTTGGTGACGCGTTGGCAGTGGGCGTAGGCCTCTTCCAATGCCGTCGTCCGCGCCATGCCTTGCTCCGTGTTGTGATGACCGCCTATATCTGACGGGTCAGCTTCATGCCCAGGTACGTCTTAGTCAAAAGCCACGCCTTGCGGCGGCCTGTCACTGTTGGACGTTTTGAGAGGACATCGTAGCCCTGCGCCCGGATGGCGTCCAGCACGCGCATGCCGCCGAGGCTGAAGAGCTTGACGTGCAGGCGCGCCGTGCCCTCCAGCATCTCGACGAGCGGCAGGCCCTGCTCGAAAAGCGCCTGCGCGCGTTCTACCTGGAAGGCCATAAGGTCACGGAAGGCCTGGTTGCAGACGCCGCGCGCCAACTCCTCCTCTGTGTAGCCGAAGCGCTCCAAGTCCTCCAGCGGCAAGTAGACGCGGCCCTTGTCCCAGTCGCGGCGGACGTCCTGCCAGAAGTTGGCGAGCTGCAGCGCGGTGCACGTGAAGTCAGAGAGCCGCCGGCGCTCGTCGTCGTCGTAGCCGAACAGGAGCAGGTAGAGGAAGCCGACGGGGTTGGCCGAGTGCGCGCAGTAGTGGAGCACGTCGGCAAAGGTGGCGTAGCGGCGCTGCGTCTGGTCCATGCGGTTGGCGGTGACCAGCTTGCGGAAGGGCTCCGGCGGGATGGAAAAGGCGCGAATGGTGTGCTGCAGCGCCTTGAGGTGGGGCGCCGTCGGGGCGCCGGTGTAGCACTGCTCCAGGTCGGCCTCCCACGCGTCCAGCAGGGTGAGGCGGTCGCCTGCGGCCTCGTCGCCGAGGTCGTCGACGCCGCGGCAGTAGGCGTAGACCGCAGCGACGTGGGGGAGCAGCCGCTTCGGCAGGAATCGCCCGACGACCGTGAAGTTTTCGTAGTGGGACTTGGCGAGCGCAATGCACTCGTCGTAGGCGGGGGCCAGCTCCGGGGGGATGGCGTGGACGACTGTTGACGCCATGGCTACCCCTCGACTCCCGTGACCTGCATGACTATCTCGCGGCGGCGGGGGCCGTCGAGCTCGGCAAGGAAGATGCGCTGCCAGGCGCCGAGGTGCAGGCGGCCGTCAACCACGGGGACAGTCTCCGATGCCCCCAGCAGGAGATGACGCAGGTGGGCGTGGCCGTTCTCTGGCTCGTTGGGGATGGTGCGGGCCATCGCGTTGTGGAGGTACTCGCCGCCGCGGGGCGCGAGCCGTTCCAGCATTCGCTCCATGTCGCGCAGGAGCCCCGGCTCGGCCTCGTTGATGACGATGGCGGCCGTGGTGTGGCGGGAAAAGACCAGGGCCGCGCCAGCCGTCACGCTCGACTCCGCGACAACCTCCTCAACCAGGTCGGTGATGTCGACGAACACGCTCTGCTCAGCCGTCTCTACGGTCTGGACGGCTGTGCAAACTCTTACACCTGTTGCGAGGTGCGATGAACGTCTCGTGTTCATAGCATTAGTGTGGCCCAAGGGGCTGGCACGCGCAACCGGAGCATCGCCAAGGCGGTACAGGTGCAGAATTGTTTTCGACCCGTCCCACCAAAGTTGTAGCTATGCGAGCCGTTTCCAGCTAGGATGTGATGAAACGAAAAGCGGTCTATCTGCGAAACAATTCGCGGAGACGCCGTAGCTGGGCGCGATGCGATTAGGGTTCGCCTGGGTCTCGCAGTTGGTAATACGTTGGTAGGCGCAGGGCAAAGTCCGGCGGCGTGGGGTAACTGCTACTGGGCGCACCAGTCCATGTAAAGAGGGACAGAGCGTTGGGGCAATGGCGCTGTGTCAGGGTGCGAGGCGAGCCGCCTGCCGGCATGCTAGTGGTCGCGGTGGGCGAAGAAGTGGGCGAGGTCGTGCAGGTCCTGGAGGGCCTCTTCTGTGATGTCGGCGTCGCGGGCCTCGTTGATTGCCAGTGCCCCCTTCTCCTCGGCGACGGACTGTGCGTAGGACTCGGCGCCGATGCGGTCGAGGATGCCCATGACGTCAGCGACGGCTGACTCCTTCATCTCATCCTCTGAGCTGTAGATTTGATCCAGGCGCGCGCGTTCGGGGCCGGTCGCGCCGGCAAAGCCGAAAACGACGGGCAGCGACTTCTTGCGGCGGCGGATGTCGGCGCCGGTTGCCTTGCCCATAAGGACAGGGTCGCCCCAGATGCCGAGAACGTCGTCGCGGGCCTGGAAGGTGAGCCCGAGAAGGCGGCCGCACCGGGCGAGCCGCGCCACCTGTCCGGGGGAGGCGCTGCCGAGGAGGGCGCCCATGTGCATGGCAGCCTCGACGAGGGCGCCGGTCTTGCGCGATACCATGTCGAGGTACTCGTCCGGGCCAACGTCCCGTCGGGACTCGAAGTTGAGGTCCATGCGCTGACCCTCGACGAGCTCCAGGCACCGGCCGGTCAGCGTTTGCACGACCTCGAGGGCGGCGGCCGTCGTCACGCCTGTCTCCCTGAGCTGATAGAGGGTGGCGTCGGCGACGGTGCGCAGGGCGTTGCCCGCGACAACGCCGCTGGGCTTGCCCCAGATGGACCACACGGTGCCGCGGCCGTGGCGCTCCAGGTCCTGGTCCTGGATGTCGTCATGGATGAGGGAGAAGTTGTGGATGAGCTCCAGCGCAACGGCGGCCGGGAGGGCATCCTCGATGCCGCCGCCGACGGCCTCACAGGTGAAGAGGCACAGGGCGGGGCGGAGCCGCTTGCCGGCGGCGAACTCCTGCGACTCGCCTTCGGGCGACTCCCAGCCCATGTGGTAGCGGAGCATGGTGCCGATGGGGGGCGGTGAGCCGCCGAGTCGATCGCGCAGGGCGTCCTGCACGGGCCCCTGGTACTTGCCCAGGAAGTCCGGCGACGATGCGGGGCCGTGTTGGCTGGATGGAGGAGGCAAAGCCACTGCACCTCAATGCTGACCGCCCGGAGAGGGGAGACCCCAACGGGCGTTGGCGGGCGTGTCGAAACACGCAAACCTTGACGGGGACCACGGCGAATGCTAGCGAGGGCGCGCTGTGGGTGTCAAGGCAAAGGGCTATCTCTCGATAGCGATCTCAATTGACTGTCGAGATCGCGTCAAGCTATACTTACAGATACGGCATCACCTTACCCACCCCTGATGTGCCGTCCTCCTCGGGCCGGTAGCTCAGTCGGTTAGAGCGCAGCTCTGATAAAGCTGAGGTCGGAAGTTCGAATCTTCCCCGGCCCACCACCAACCCCAGCACTCATACCACCGTCCGCCATAACCACTTCCGCCTATCCGCGCCTGCGCTCCCTGAGTGCGGGCGTTTTCAA
The DNA here is from genome assembly GCA_026713825.1 of Chloroflexota bacterium. NCBI lineage: Bacteria > Bacillati > Chloroflexota > Chloroflexota bacterium. Next base: position 37,562 of record JAPONS010000071.1, read on the forward strand.
TGTCACAGAAGGAGGGAACCGGCACGGAAGTCATGCAAGTAGTCGAGGCCATGAATAAAGCGGTGTTCACTGTTGTGTCTCGGGGGAAAGAGAGACGGCGGTGCAGCCTGTGGACCGGATAGGCGGCAAGATACACCAACACAGAAACCCAGGTTGGCGGCCTGATACTGGTTGAGGCGGTTGAAGAACTACTCTATGGACCCCAAATGTCTGCTGCAGATGCTGTGAGCCACAGTATTGCCGAGCTCATCCCTCCGAGCAATTGGCAGCATGTGGAAGAGTGCCGGAATCCGGTTCGGGATTGGCCGTCCTGTGCACGGCTGCTCAACTTGTCGCTGCGCGCTGCAAACCGGCGGCCCAGGAATTTGTCATAACTTGACTCAACGGAGACAATACTCCCTGGCGTAGCCACTATAGCGTAGCTACAGAAGGGAGATGATCATAGACATGTCTATTGGGCTGGGTCGGGCAGTCGCATGGGATTGACGTCTGGTGGTCATGGCCATGATAGCGGCTGACGTTAAGAAGTGTGCAAGGAGAGTATGCAGTGAAGGTGTTGGTACTGAATCTGGCAGGACAGGATGAGGCCTTGAAATCCCTTACGGAGGCAGGGCATGAGGTTGTCTTTGGCCGGCCTTCCGCGCCTGGAAATGTGGCTAGTCCTAGAGAGGCTTATACCGCGGGCGAGCTGATGGAATTGTGTCACGATGTCCATGCTGTTCTCGGCCCTCCCGCGACTTTGACCGGCGCCGTCATGGAGGCGGCTCCGCTGCTTCACACCCTGGTCGTTCCTGTCATTGGCTACGAGCGAGTGGATGTCCAGGCGGCCACGGACTTGGGCATCATGGTCTGCAACAGTCCTACGCCAGAGAACTTTGTGAGCGTATCGGAAGCCTCGATAGCGTTGATGACGATGCTGGCCAAGCGCCTCAGGCGAAAGGAAGCGCGCATTCGCGGAGGCGAGTGGAGCCAAAACTCTGATCGAGGCTTCCTGCTCTGGCAAAAGACAGTCGGAATCATCGGGTTGGGACGAACAGGATCGGGGGTGGCCAAGCGACTCTCAGGGTGGGACGTTCGGCTGATTTGCTATGATCCTTACATCACCGATGAACGCGCGGCGGAGTTTGGCGCGGAGAGGGTCGATCTACCCACCCTGCTGCAAGAATCGGACTTTGTGACAGTCCATGTGGTGATCACGCCGGAGACCTTCGAGATGATAGGTGAGGACCAACTTCGGATGATGAAGCCGTCCGCCTACCTCATCAACACCTCTCGCGGGGAGGCAATCGACGAAGCCGCGATACGAAAGGCTCTTGACGAAGAATGGATCGCGGGCGCCGCGCTCGACGTTTTCCATCAGGAGCCTTTGCCCGTTGACAGCCCGATGAGGAGCCTCGATCCGGACCGGGTGTTTCTCACGCCGCACAGCATTGCCCATACACACGCGAGCCTCGTTGCCAACCGCGAAAAGGCAATTGACACCACGATAATTGCCCTGAGAGGGGAAGTGCCAGACTCAGTGGTGAATCCAGATGTTCTACCCAAATGGATAGAGCGGATCAAGTTGATCATGGAGACCGCCTGATTCCCGTCCCTCCAAGTCCCGGAACTGCGGGAGGTCACCCCGGACCACTGCGCCGCAACCTTGACAGTCGTTGAACACGACGCATAGGTTATCGTCAACAAAGCGGGAGGCGCGAGGATGCGTCTCCCAGGCCTCTGCAGACGACTGGGACCGGCCCACCGAAGGAGCGGCAGGATGAAGTACCAACGCATCTCAGGAGACTCGCATCTGGAGGTTGCGGCGGACCGCTGGACGCACCGGGTCGACCCTCGGTACCGCGGCCACGCGCCGAGGAACGTCACGCTGCCGGACGGCGCGGACGGGACGATCGTGGAAGACCTGCCGCCGGTGCAGAACCCGATGGACCTGTATGGCGGCAAGGGCCGGGACGTCTGGCACCCCTTCGGCCAAACGTACGCGAGCACCCCCGGCACCGGCTCGCCCGAGCAGCGGTTGGCGGAGCAGACCCAAGACGGCCTGGACGCGGAGGTCCTGTTCCCGGCGGTGGTATGCGGCCCCCGGCTGTGGTCCAGGGTGAAAGACTATGCCGCCAGGCTGGCCATCTTTCGCGGGTGGAACGACTGGCTGGCGGAGGAGTACTGTGCCGTGTCGCCGGACCGGCTCATTGGCGTGGCCGCGCTGCCGACGACGGGCGTCGACGACGCCATCGCGGAGATGGCGCGCTGCCGGGACCTGGGGCTGAAGGCGGCCATGCTGGTCCGGTTCCCCAACGGAGGCGCGCGCCCCAGCGCCGAGGATGACAAGTTCTGGGCCGCGGCAGTGGAAATGGACTTCCCCATCACCATCCACGTGGACCTGGACCGTTCCCCGGACCCCAACGGGCGGCTGCTGGAGTACCCGAGGGAACACGAGGTACTGAACCGTACGGAACTCGCGTTCCAGGTCCAGCGGTTCGCTCGCGCCGGGGGCGTCAACACCGTGCAGCTGGTGCTCTCCGGCCTCTTCGACCGTTTCCCCACGCTGCAGATTGACATGGCTGAGAACTGCATTGGCTGGGTGCCCTTCTTCCTGGAGATGGCGGATGTCCGCTACAAGCGGCACATCTACTGGTCTGAGCAGTTTGTGGGCTTCAAGCCACTGCAGCAGCTTCCCAGCGAGTACATCACCCAGCACTTCTACTGGGGCTTTCAGGTCGACCGCTCAGGCGTGGAGCTCCGTCATTGGCTGGGCGTGGACAAGCTGATGTGGGCAGCGGACTTCCCGCACCAGGAATCCGATTGGCCCGACTCTGACGAGGTGATTGAGCACAATTTCCATGGCATACCGGAGGACGAGGTCTACAAGATGGTGGCCGGAAACGCCATTCGGTTTTTTCACCTGAACGCGGAGGACCCGGCCCCCGCCGGCGGGCTGGCGGGCCAAGCATCGCGTTAGCACGCCTAAAGACCTGAACTTGAAGCGCCCTGCCGCGGGAGCGGTGTGTGCGCCAAGCCTTGACTTTCCTTGCGGCCGCCACTAGACTGCGCCCAACTTGTTGACTATAACCTTTGTAAAGCAGTCCGGTTTCTTAATAAGTTCGTAAAAATATTCACAATACCCGTCGAAAACAGTGAGTAGTCCGCGCATATGCGTAGCATTGGAGCAATCCAGGCGCAGACTCAACTTACAGAACGGGGCCAGCGATGGTCAGGGCAGTTGAAGATATACCTTCTTCTTCCCGTCCTTTGACGCACCTCATAGGGGCGCCATTCTCATCCTGCGGCATGCGCCCTGCCTCCATCGGATCCTCGACACAAGCTGCATCGGTCAAAACCGCCCGCCACAACCCCGATTGCTCCTCGAATCGGGCGTACACCGTCCACCAACCCCTCCGCAAATTCCCGATCAGATTCCCCCGTGCCAACCCAGTCATCGCGGTCACCAATGGTAACGTGTCTCGCTGCGCCACCGAAGGCCGGAGACCTCACGCCTTTCCCTCCTGCCAGATGGCAAATCCTTATGTGCATTTCGGGTCATACCATGCCCTGGAAGAGCTGCCTGCAGAACATTCCGTTGGGCATTGCGTGAGGGCGTGAATACTGTCAACAGAATCGGAGTTGGGATTCCCAACAAGGGTGATTGAGTTAGGAGGGGCAATGAAGAACTTTTCGGTCAAGAACGGAATAATGGCGGCAATTGTCGCGTCGCTTGGGCTGCTCTTGTTGGTCGCCTGTGGGAACGGAGATGACGATTCGGAGCCCTCGACCAGTCAGCCTACCGCGGCTCCCACGGCGGCGCCGGAGTCGGCCGCAGTGAGCCCGACGGCCTCCCCCGCTACGTCCGCTCCTGTGATGGCTGAGCCTGTCGAGCCAAAGATCAAGCGCGTAATCATGGCGGTTACTCCACCCTCCTCGGAGTTCTCTGCACCAAGAATGGGCGGGCAGCCGCAGGCCTTCCAGGTGCGCCCCATCTATGAGTACCTGATTGGCATAGACGCCGAAACCGGGGGATTCGTGCCTGAGCTTGCGACGGAATGGAACCTGGAACCCGATGGCCTATCGTTCAGGTTCAAGTTGCGGGAGGGCGTCAAGTGGCAGCGGGACTTCGGAGAGTTTACTGCCGAGGATGTGCTCTTCACGCATGAGCAGTTCATTCTGGAAGACAGCGTCCACGGACAGACGACGAGCTATGGCGAAATGGTTGGCAGCGTGGAGATCGTCAACGACTATGAGGTTATCTTCAGGCTGAGCAGGCCCGCCGCGGAGTTCATCACCGTGATGTCCGCACAGCAAGGGAACATGGGCGATCAGGTTAGCAAAGCCCACCATGAGGCGGAAGGAGAGCCGCTCAACCTGGACGACTCTGTTGTCGGTACGGGCCCCTACCAGCTTCTGGAACGGCAGCAAGAAAGATTCCTCATCTTTGAACGGGTGCCCTACGAGCACTGGAAGGTCACGCCGGACTTCCAGGAGTTCGAGTACCGATGGCTGGCTGAGGCCTCCACGCGGCTGGCCGCGCTGCTTGCCGGCGAGGTCCACCTGGCCTCTATTCCCAAGGACAATGTCGGCACCGCAACCAATGAGGGCATGCTCCTTGTCCAGGGCAAGGTGCCCGGCCAAAGGACGTTCATCCGGTACTACTGCTGCAACTTTGACTCGGAGTCGCAGGCCTGGACCAACCCGGACACTCCCCTCATGGACATTCGGGTGCGCAAGGCGTTCTCCAAGGCAGTTGATCGTGACCAATTGAACGAGGCCTACTTTGGCGGGTCCGCCGTCCCGATGTACAACGCGCACCAGAACCCAAGCCGGGAGGGCTGGGACCCCACCTGGGTCACTCGCTTCCCTGACGAGTACGGATACGACCCTGTGGCGGCGAGGGCGCTTCTGGCGGAAGCGGGCTATGGCCCCAACAACCCTGTGGAAGCAAATCTCTTTGTTATCCGGGAGACGCGAGGCATCCCTGCGTCCCTTGACCTGACCGAGGCCGTAGGCGGCTACATGAGTGATATCGGGGCTAGTGTGAAGCTCATTTCCATCGAGCGCGGCGGGATTTCCCCAGGTACCAGGAATCCTCCCTTTGAATTCAACAACCACCTGAACCTTGACATCACCTCCTCCGACCTGTTCATCGCGATCAGGGTGAAGAACTCAGGGACCGGCCAGCCCAACCGGTTGTATGGCTTCGCTACGCCGGAAATGGACGACGCATACTATAGGCTCATCAGCGAAGTGGACGACGTCAAGCGAAACGAAATCGCCCGTGAATGGGGCAACCTGCACTACGACCTGCACGCCAGCAACCCGCTCTTCTGGGTGCCGGCGGAGATAGTGGTCAACCCCGAGTTCGTGAGCGATTACGTGTGGCCCGGCGCCTTCACCGGCACGTGGAGCCACGTTCACAACATCAAGGCGGCGACTTAGCCCCTTCTGGATTCGATTGGAAGCTGCCCTGTTAGAGAGTCTTGGCAGTGGATGACTTACTCGATAGGAGGTTGGCATGAAGATTGGATTCTATGACGACTTTCGTCCTTGTGTTGTAACCGACCGAGGGGTCGTAGACGTCAGCGATGTCGTGGGGGTTGGCGACGGCGGAACACCCCAGCTGTTGCTGGAAGGCATCATCCGGAACTTCGACCAGCTGCGGCCGGCGTTGGATGCCGCGGCGGAGAGCGGCGACGCGGTCCCGCTCGACCAGGTCCGGCTGCGGCCCCCGGTGCCCAGGCCCGGCAAGATCCTCATGGGCCAGGGGAACTATTTGGAGAACGTCGAGAACCCCGTGCGGCGGCCCATGAGCATGTTCTTCAAGTCGCCGGACGCCGTTATCGGGCCGGGGGACACGGTGGTGCTGCCGCCGTTCCAGGCGCGCATCTTCCACCACGAGGCGGAGCTGGCCTTTGTCATTGGCTCGGAGGCGAGCAACGTGTCGGATGACGAGGCCATGGGCCACATCTTCGGCTTCCTCGCAGGGGTCGACGTGTCGGCGCGGTCGCCGTGGATTGGCGGCCCTCCGCCGGGGCCAACGCAGGGCGACGGCCCGGCTATGCCCGGCAACTTCGGGAAGTCGTTCGACACGTTCAACCCCATTGGCCCCTGGATCGTGACCGCGGACGAGATTGCCGACCCGCACAACCTGCACGTGCAGTACCGGGTGAACGGCGAGATTCGCCATGACTACCACACCTCCGATATGGAGCATCAGATTCCTGTGCTGATATCGACCATGTCCAGCATCATGACGCTGAAGCCCGGCGACCTCTTCATGTGCGGCACCAACCACCAGGGTTTGGGCCCTCTCCAGGACGGCGACATCGGCGAGATGGAGATTGAGGGCATCGGCAAGTTTTCGCACTCGGTCGTGGACGCGCTGAAGCGCGAATGGCCAAGGGGCGTGGAGTCGCTGGCTGCGGGGAGTGTTCGCGCATCGAGGACGGGCGGCAACACCTAGGGGTGCTGACGACAAGATGCGTTGTCGTGGACTTAGTCAAGGGGTATCATGCGCTAAAATCCCCCGCGCGGGACGAATGCGGACGCTTGGAAGAAAGAGAGGGAGAAAATGCTGACCCGGGAAGAAAACGAGTTCATGTGTCAAACGGGCCCAGGCACTCCCATGGGGGAGTTCTGCCGGCGGTTCTGGACGCCGGTGCTGCTCTCGGAGGAGCTGCCGGAGCCGGACTGCCCGCCGGTGCGGACGAAGATCTACGGCGAGTTCATGGTCGCCTTTCGGGACACCAGCGGCAGGATAGGGTTGCTGGCGGAGTTCTGTCCCCACCGGCTGTCCAGCCTCTTCTTCGGCCGCAATGAGGACAACGGGCTGCGCTGCATCTACCACGGCTGGAAGTTCGACGTGGAGGGGCAGTGCGTCGACATGATGTCTGAGCCTGTGGAGAGCGCCTTCAAGGACAAGGTCCGGGCCACGGCCTACCCCACCTTTGAGGGTGCGGGTTTCATCTGGGCCTACATGGGGCCGCCGCACCTGGAACCCCCGAAGCCGGAGCTTGAGTGCCTGCTGCTGCCGCCGGAGCACATGGACACCACCAAGATCCTCTACGAGTCCAACTGGGTGCAGGTGATCGAGGGTGAGATTGACACGGTCCACTCATCCATCCTGCACAGCGTGCTGGACCAGCACGAGATCGCCAAGCAGGAAGGCCAAGGCGTCAACGCGCGCTACCACCTGCGCGGCAGGCCGCCGGAGTTCTTTGTAGAGGACACGGACGGCGGCATCCTCATCGGCGCGGTGCGCGAGGCGGAAGCGGACAGCAACTACTGGCGGATATCCCGCTGGCAATTCCCGTGGATCACCATGCCGCCGGGCGGTGGCAACGGCTCGCCGCCGGAAGGCAAGAACGCCGTGCGCGGACCGATACGCGCCGCCTTCCTGGTGCCCATCGACGATGAGAACTGCTGGTTCTACATGTGCTCATGGCACCCCTACAGGCCCTACAACGAAGACGAGCTCATCTACAAGGTGGGGCGCGGCAACCCGAGCCGGGGCGTTCCCCCGGAACCCTGGAAGAACGGGCTGATTCCCGGGACATGGATCGGGAAGGCCAACAAGCACAACGACTACATGATCGACCGGGACGCGCAGAAGAACTACAGCTTCTCCGGCATCCCCTTCAACAACGGACGGGCCCAGGACTCAGCCATGACCGACAGCATGGGCTCGAGCACCACGGCGCCCCGGTGGATGGAGCACTTGGGCACGACGGACCGCGCCATCATCCGGATGCGCCGGCGGCTCATCCGGGGTGCGAGGGACCTGCAGGAGGGCATCGAGCCCTACGCGGCGTCGCACCCGGAGTCGTTCCGGGTACGTTCGGGGCAGGCCATCCTGCCGAAGGGCGTCTACTTCACCAACGACCCCGATACATGGGACAGCATCACGGTACCGAGCTCGCTGCAGCCGGCGAAGGCCTGATCCCGGGGGCCGTTCCAACGTCTGATTGACGGAGTGGGAGCTACACGACCGGCGACCCGGTCGCGTAGCTCCCACTGATTTCAGTGAGGCACACGTCGGGCCTCGGCGTGGGCCACAATGGGGGCTCGGCAGGCCGCGCATCCATCTGCGGAAGGGGTGCGTGGTTGGGTCCGGGGACCGATCGGGCCAATCATGGGCAATCGAAGAAGGAGGGCGTTCGCCATGTTCAGGGGCGTTAGCCACATCTACTACCGGGTGCGGGACGTAGAGGAGTCCATCGAGTTCTACACCAAGAACCTAGGGTTCACCCTGCTGCGGAAGTACCTGACGAACGGGAGACTGTCCGCCTATGTGGAACTTGACGGCGTTCTCCTGGAGTTCGGCGTGCCAGCCGACCTCAGCGAGCTCCCGGGGGAGCGCACCATCCGGAGAATCGGCATTGCCGTGGACGACATGGACGCAGCGCTCGCCGACCTCACCAGCAAGGGAGTGGAAGTGGTGCGGGAGCCGTGGGACGCGACGACTTTCTGGGGGCGGCAAGCGGTCATCCGGGACCCGTCCGGCTACGAGGTCTCCTTACGCGAATGGAGCGCGCCCGACGGGCCCACGTTCGAGGGGTGGACGCCCCGCCATGAGACTGTAGAGCGCCTGGGCTGATGATTGTTTCCCAGCTTGGCAGCGTTGGTGGTCCAGAGCACCACCAACCGGGTAAGGCGTGCGGCTACAGCGGCAACTCCTATGCGAACCTCTGCGCGATGGCAAAGCCTTGCCTGTCGGCTGGACAAGCATCGGAATCCCCTGTCCGCTTTCTCTTCAGGTTGCCCGCGCAGGGCATTCGTACCCACATGCCTGTCGCCGATGTTGTGTGTGTCGGCTGATGCGGCGTTCCGTTGCCCCGCCGCATGCGGCACGCTATCACCGTGGCCCGGCGACCCCGCCGTCCCATCGGCTGGGGCATTGCGCGGTTGAATGGCAAGACTCGTGCTGGTGTCCGGCAGTGATTCCTGTGCAGCTTCATTGGGTCCAGATAGACACAATCCCTTTCGACCGGTGAGGAAACGGGCCGGATTCGGCTGGGTCAGCCGCTTACACTGGCGTTGGGACAAACGTACACTGTCATATGACGGGCACGGGCAACCCGGGTACGGACGCCGTCATCCTGGCCGCTCAAGCTGCAGAGGCCTCGGTGGCCCCCACGATCTGAACGGCAACGGTACAATGAAGATGACGAGGTCATGGCGCTTGTTTCGCGCTGCTCTGCTGAGTAGGCTGGGGCATCACCGCTGCGAACGGGAGGGCAAAGTGATCCGGACTTCCCTGGGGATTATTGCGGCACTGGCAATCGCCGCCATGCTGGGCGCAGTCGCGTTCCTGGCGCAGCCCGACGACGTAGAGGCGCAGTCGCATAGCGCTGAGCGTACCTTCAAGCAGGACTGGGCCTCGCCCGGCGGCGTGCTTCAGGTCACCATCACGGCCAGCAACTATGGGCCAATCGGCCAGGTAGTTGAAACGCTGCCGAACGGCTTCACCTTCGTCAACTCAAGTCTGTTGAGCAGCCAGATTGAACTGGACGGGCAAGTCATCCGGTTTAACCTGTTTGGCGACTCCAGCTTCATTTACAGCGTAACCGTTCCACCGACGGCGGGGCTGTACACTTTCAATGGCCTCATCAGAAACGTCGACCGCAATGAACTGAGCGTCACCGGCGACACGCAGTTTCGCGTTGGGCCGCCGCCGACACCGGTCCCTACATCAACGCCTGCCCCGACGGCGACGCCGACGCCGGAGCCTACGGCCACGCCGACGCCGGAGCCTACGGCCACGCCGACGCCGGAGCCTACGGCGACGCCCACGCCGGAGCCTACGGCCACCCCGACCCCTGAGCCTACGCCGACCCCTGAGCCTACGCCGACACCCGAGCCCCAGGTAATCATCGTGGTGGAGCCTACCGTAGCGCCGACGCCGACGGCGACTGCCGCTCCAACCCAGCCCCCAGCTACCGCGGGTGCAGGCGGCAGTGTGCCGGGAGTGCTATGGTTCATTGCGGTACTCGCCGGCGTCGGCATCCTGCTGGCAATCTTCTCGTACATCCGTACCCGGAGCTAAGTGTAGGGTAAGAGTTGCGGAAGGTTGACCCTCGGTTGGTTGGCGCCGGAATGTGGCCGGGCTGACGTTGGCTTGCGTCCACGCCGTACAGCGGGAGTGTGGCGGCTGGCGATGCTGGCCATCGCCCCGGAGGCAGTCACTCCCCATTCCGCACAAGGGGCCAACCCTTGACTTCCACTATTGCCGTGCCTACACTGCGCGCAAACCGAGGCTATTGTGCTTGAATCGTGCCTTATTGTGTCGTTTTTTCGCAATATATATGGCGATAAATAACGAAATACTGCCATATTCTGCCAATCGAGAGTATATTCAAGGTCGTAGGGAAAAGGCATCGGGTAAGGTCATTCGGGTGATCGCGCAGTGATGGGGTCTCCTTAAAGGGGGCGTCGACGACCGCCTGACGAGGGCCCCACTGCGATGGTGAGGGCTAAGCGAGAGCGAAGTCTCCGGTTGCGGCTTTGATGCAGGCGCCGAGCACAAGAGTCAATACGCCAAGAGCGAGGAGGGAGGCAGAGATGGCGGAGCGGAAGATGCTGACGATCCAGGGCATAGACTACTCGGAGCGGGGGGTGCACCCGATCCCGATGGGGGCGAGGGTGGGCAGCCTGATCGTGTCGTCCATACTGACTGGCACGGACCCGGGGACTCGCGAGCTCCCTCCGAACGTGGAGGGGCAGGCTGAAGTGCTGTTTCGGAACATCTCGACCCTGATGGAGGACGCCGGGGGGACGGTGGATGACATCGCCCGTGTGACGTTCTTCGTACAGAGCAAGCAGATGCACCGGCCGGCCATTGACGTCGAGTGGGAAAAGATGTTCCCGGCGGGCGGGTTCCGTCCGGCGCGCATTGTCCTGGAGGTGGCGCCGCAGGGCTCGCCGCTGATACAGGCCGAGGTCATCGGGCTGCTCACCAACGGCGGCGACTAGCCTCCGGGTTTTCGCGGCGGGCATGCGCCGATGCTGTCACCTGGGCCAGCATTACAACACAGAGCACGCTGCGGCCGGCGAAGGCCTGATACTGGGGCCCGTTCCGGCGCTTTGCTTGGTATAGGCCATGTACCGTCCTCGCGGTGGCTGGGACACCGTTGCACTTGACGGTCTTATTCGGCATGGTCAGTCCGCCGGTCAAGGCGAACGACTACGACGCTCGTATACGCTCAGGTTCAGCCTGCATGAGGTAATGCCGCGTCCGGGCGCACATAACGTGCAAGAAAAGGAGCGGCGGCGCTGATGAGGCTCTGGCCTCCCTTGCGCCGCCGCTTCGTTTCGGTGTGCTTCTCTGCTCCAACTCAAGCTGGACGTGCAGTCTATCCCGTCGTCGTCGCCCCCGAGCTCTCGCTGCGGTACTGACGATAGCCCTCGGGCTTCCAGGGCTCGGCGGGCTCCTGGCCTTCCATCAGCGCGCGTGCCGTCTCGATGAGGCGCTGCCGAACGCGGATGATGATCTTGTCCGTGCTGACCAGGTGCTCCTTCCAGCGCTTGGAGATGGGTCCCCATTGGTTCTCCTGCATCGCCGTGTCCTGCACGGCTGTCTGCGACATCCCGCTGAAGCTGAACTGCTTCTGCTTGATGCGGTCGATGTTGTAGTCGTTGAAGATGTTGTCCTTGTACAGGAATGTGCCCGGCTGCTGGGGCGGGTTGATGTACCCGCCGATGCGCAGGTCCCACACCTGCTGCTCCGTCAGGGGCCCCGTCGGGCTCCACCGGACGCGGAAGTAGATGGTGTGCTCGTCGTCCGCCGGCACCTTGATGTTCATCGGGTAGGTGCCCGCCGACGCCAGCCCGACGGGGTCGAAGCACGGCATGAGCCAGCTCGGCCCGCGCCCCAGGTTCGACGTCCTGCCGAGCGGGCCCATCGCGCGGCCGACGTTGCCGACGCCGCAGTCGTAGTCGATGGGCTCCGGCTGCGGCGGCACGAACTCCGGCGACGTCCCGACCGGCCGGCTCGTGATGCCCGCGAACTTGTTGGCGGGGTTGCTCACGTTGCTGTCGAGGGTGCTGTGCAGGAATGCGCCGTGGCTCGGGTCGAAGTCGCCCTCCAGCGCCTGCATGTAGTTGGAGTGGTAGATGTACTTGGCGGAGTGCGTCCAGCTTGACGGGTTGTGGAACCACTCGAAGCCCGGGTCCGGCGGCCGCTTGTCCGGCGGGCCCAGATAAAACCACACCAGCCCGCCGCCCTCGATGGCCGCGTAGCTCGCGATCTGGATTTTCTCCCGATAGCTTGACCCCTCCACGCAGTTCGGCATGTCGACGCAGACGCCGTTCACGTCGAATTTCCAGCCGTGGTAGATGCAACGGAGGCCGTCGAGCTCGTTGCGGCCGAAGAAGAGCGGCGCCCCCCGATGCGGGCAATACGCGTCGATGCAGCCCACGCGCCCGTGGGAATCGCGGAACACAATGAGCTCCTCGCCCAGCAGCGTCAGGCGCACCGGCTCGCAGTCCGGCTCCGGCAGCTCGCTGGACAGCATGGCGGGGAGCCAGAACCGCCGGAACACCTCGCCCATCGGCGAGCCCGGCCCTACCTGCGTCAACATGGCATTGTCTTCTACGGACAGCATGTCGCCCTCCTCCCCCGCTTGCGTCGAGGCCGGACCGCACCCGGCCAGAGCCCATTCTGACGCCAATGTACCCCAACCCTTGGGGTTGTCAAGCTGAGGGAACGTCAAATCGTCTGACAGTGTTGTAGAAGCGATTGACATAGTTGGCCCACAGCCGTATTGTGCGCCAAAACAGCAATGGCTTGATTCGTCCAATACGATTTCGTCTCGGTGCCCGTCTAGGAGGCGCGGCATGCTCAGCCAGAGCGACAACGAGCTGCTCACGAGGGTTGGCCCCGGCACTCCTATGGGCGAGCTGCTGCGCCGCTTCTGGATCCCCGGCCTCCTCGAAGAGGAGGTCCCCGCGCCCGACTGCCCTCCCGTGCGCCTTCGCTTGTTGGGCGAGGACCTCGTTGCCTACAAGGACACCGACGGCAACATCGGCGTCCTGGACAATTACTGCCCGCACCGCCGCGCCAGCCTCTTCTTCGGCCGGAACGAGGAGAGCGGACTCCGCTGCGTCTACCATGGCTGGAAGTTCAACGTCGACGGCTTATGCGTCGACATGCCTTCGGAGCCGGCCGAGAGCAACTTCAAGGACAAGGTGCGCATCACGTCGTACCCCGCCGTCGCACGGGGCGGCATCGTGTGGCTGTACATGGGCCCACCGGAGCTCCAGCCCGAGCTTCCGGCCTTCGAATGGTCGGCGTTGCCCGAGGACCAGCGCGTGGCCACCAAGCGGCTGGAGGAGTGCAACTGGGCGCAGGCGGTGGAGGGCGGGATAGACTCCAGCCACATCTCCTTCCTGCACCGCAACCTGGTTGACCTCAACCCGGACGCCCCCAAGACCCTGCACCAGAAGTACGCCGCTGGCGACCGCTCGCCGTCCTTCACCATCAGGCCGACCGACTATGGCTTCATGGTGGGCGCGGGCCGCAACGCAGAGGCGGGGCAACGGTACTGGCGGATCACCCAGTTCCTGACACCCTTCTACACGATGATCCCGCCCGTGCTCGTGCGTGACACGGACTCGCGCAATATGGGCTACGGCGGCCACGCGTGGGTACCCATCGACGACGACAACACGTGGACGTGGAACCTGAGCGCGAGCCCGCACCGCGCGTACGAGGAGAGCCGAGGCGGCGGAGGCCTCGAGGAGGCCCTTGACGCGAAGTACCGTCCCCTCCGCAACATCGACAACGACTACGGACTGGACCGCGAGAGGCAGCGGACGGTGAACTACACCGGCATCGTCGGCATCAACACGCAGGACCGCGCCGTGCAGGAGAGCATGGGCCGCGTCGTCGACCGCACCGCCGAGCACCTCGGCACCACCGACGCCGCTGTGATCGCGTTCCGACGCCGCCTCATGCGCATGGCGCTCGCCCTGCAGGAGGGTGTCGAGCCCGTTGAGGCCGCCAACGGCGATTGGTACCGTGTGCGCTCAGCGTCCGCGGTCCTGCCGGCGGGCGTCCCCTTCGATGTGGGAGCGGCGTCGCTGCTGATGCCGTCGTACAGCGGGTAAGAGTCAATCACAACATCAATCACGGAGTGTCCGGAGGAAGACAGAGCTAAACGGTTAGACGGAGGTGCAGCAATGACCAAGCAATTGCGATTCGCGATAACCCTGGTGCTTGCATTCGCCACGCTTGTGTTCGTGGCCGCGTGTGGCGGGTCGAGTAGTGACGACACGGCCACGACGGCCACAATGACCGAGCCGCAGTCGCCCCAGCAGCCCGTGCAGCCCGCTCCGGCGACGGCTCCAGACGCGCCGACGCGACCCTCGACGATAGCTCCAGTGGTCGCGCCCACGGCGGCCGCACCCACGGGGAGCGTCGATCTTGCTATGCCAGGGCCCGCGCCGTTCGAGCGCCTCGTCATAGCTATGACCGCGCCGACCGACGAGACCAATTCCGCCATCTCCGTCGGTGGCACATCGGGCTGGCAGCTCGGCCCAATGTACGAGTGGACTGCATCTGTCGACCCGGAGACGGGCGCGTACACTCCGATGCTCGCTGAGGACTGGTCCATAGCTGAGAAGTCCGTCACGTTCACCTTCCGCGAAGGGGTGCAGTTCCACAACGGTTGGGGCGAACTGACCGCCTACGATTTTGAAGACTCCATCCGTGACGCTACTCACGAGGACAACCCTGGCGGAGCCCAGTACATTGCGGCAATCGAAAACGTGCAGGTGTTGAATGACCGGCAGGCGGTCGTCAACCTCAAGACCATCAACGTGACGTTGTTCAGGAACATGTCACAGTTCGTCGGTGGTTTCGAGTTGATGAGCAGCAAGAACTTCGACGAGCTTGGGCGCTATCCCAAACTCGACGAACCCCCAATCGCCGGCACTGGCCCGTACCAGTTTGTGGAGCGAAGCGAGGGCAGCTACGTCCGATTCAAGCGCGTGCCCTATCAGCACTGGCGTGTCACGCCGGAATTCGAGGAGCTGGAGCTGCGCTTCATCTCGGAAGAGTCGACAAGACTGGCCGCGCTCCTGACCGATGAAGTGCACATTTCGCCATTGGCCACGGACCTGCACGAGACCGCCTTCTCCAAGGGCATGTCCTCCATCAAGGGCACAATCCCGGCCAAGCGGATAAATTTCCAGTACCTCTGCTGTTACCTGGAGGACAGGACGATGCCTGAGTTGGGCTACGTCTACCCGGACGTTCCCATGATGGACATCCGTATCCGTCAGGCGCTGAGTAAGGCCATTGACCGCAATGTCATCAACCAGGCCCTCTTCAACGGCGGCGCCGACATCATGCAGGTTCAGGGCTACAACCCCCGCAGCGACGGCTGGAACCCGGAGTGGCCCGCAGCATTTGAGGCCAACTTCAACTACGACCCGGAGGGCGCGAAGGCGTTGCTGGCGGAAGCCGGCTACGGCCCCAATAACCCGTACGAGATGGGCATGGTCCTGCTCAGCAGCTACCGGGGCTTGCCAGAAGGACAGGACGTCGTGCTGGCGACGGTGGACATGCTGCAGGACATTGGGGTCAAGGTGAATATCGAGAGCATGGACAGCGCCACACAGGGGACGCGGGCCAGGAACCTGGAGTTTGACAACCACCTGAACCTGCGGCAGACGTCGTCAGACCTGTTCACCAACGTCTTCATCTACGGGAGCCAGTGGGGCAGGACGCCCGGCGTCTTCGTCATCCCGCGATTGAACGAGCTCCACCTGGCGGCCCGGGCGACCCTGAACCAGGCCGAACACACCAAGATCTTCCGTGAGGTGGGAGACATCATGGTGAACCAGAACCAGGCAATTCCGTTGCTCTGGATTCCCACTGTGATGGTCTACAACCCTGACATCGTGGGTGAATGGGTGTTCCCTGGCAGCATGATCGCCCTGTACAGCCACTTCGACAACGTGAAGGCAGCCAGACAATAGCCGCAACTCGATGGCAATAGGGAGAGGGGCGCCGGTAGGCGCCCCTCTCTTTTGCTTCCGTGCTGTTTTGGTCGATATAGGCCTCTAGTAGAACGGCCGGTCCCAGTTGTTGAGCGGCGGCTGCGGACGCTTCTTCCGTCGCTCGTTAATCCCCTTCCACACCCCCAGTGCGAGCCCGATGCCCGCGCCAATGGCGATGCCGAACCCGCCGAGGTACGCCATCACCCAGAACATGAAGATGCCGAACGCCACGCATGTTGCGCCGGCCAACGCTCCGCCAAGCGCCCACCAGACGACGTTCATCGCCTAGTCCTCCCGTAGGCCGCCGAGGGCGACGATCATCGCCGCACCTGCCGCAGCTTCGGGTCGAGCCGGTCGCGCAGCCAGTCGCCGAAGAGGTTCAGCGACAGCACCGTCAGGAAGATGCCCAGACCCGGGATGACGGCAACCCACCATGCCACGGCCAGGTAGTTGCGCCCGTCGGCCACCATGACGCCCCACGCCGGCGTGGGGCGCGGTATCCCGACGCCAAGGAAGCTCAGCGTCGACTCCAGGATGATGACGACGCCCACTTCCAGCGTCGCCAGCACGATTAGCGTGTTGGCGACGTTCGGCAGGATGTGCTTGAAGATGATGCGTGGCGTCGAGCAGCCGGCGACGCGCGCGCGCGCCACGAAGTCCATGTTCCGCAGCGACAGCGTCTCCGCGCGGATCAGCCGCGTATACCGGTTCCAGAGGAATATGGCGATGACGGCAATTGCGACGAAGATGCTCTGCCCGAAGATGCTCACGAAGATGAGCGCCATGAGAATGGCCGGAATGGACGCCTTGATGTCCACGATCCGCTGCACGACGTGGTCGACCCAGCCGCCGTACCAGCCGGACAACAGCCCCAGCGTCGTGCCGACGGTGGCGGAGATGAGCAGCGCCGTCATCGAGACGAAGAGCGCGATGCGGGAACCGTATATCAGGCGGCTGAGCTGGTCGCGGCCCTGCCGGTCGGTGCCGAGGATGTGCTCCCAGCTGCCCTCGGCGTCCCACACGGGCGGGGCCAGCCGTCTCGTGAGGTCGCCGTCCAGCGGGTCGTGCGGCGCGATGATGGGCGCGAATAGGCCCGGGATGACCAGCACCACCAGCAAAATGATGACCCACAGCAACGGTAGGCTGCGCAGGAACCCAATCGCACGCTGGAAGCTGGACTGCGTCCGCTCCATGGCGCCCAACTGGGTCCTGTCGGCAAACGTGGCCATTCGGCTCTCCTTCTGGCCGCTACCTGTTAATGCGCGTGAACCGAATGCGCGGGTCGGCGTAGACGTAAGCGATGTCCGTGACCAGGTGCATGATGATGAGGATGGTCGAGCCCATGAGCGCCAGGGCCTGCACGACGTGGTAGTCGCGGGCGTTGATGGCCTGGATGGCGAGCTGGCCCATGCCCGGCCACGAGAAGATGGTCTCGACCACGATGGACCCCGACACGAGTTGCGCGATGACGACGCTCATGAACGTCAGCGGCACGATAGCCGCGTTCCGGAAGGCGTGCTTCCAGATGATCTTCCACTCCGGCAGCCCCTTGATGCGCGCCAGCTTCACGTACTCGGAGTCCAGCTGGTTGAGCATCGCCGAGCGCATCAGCCGCAGCGTGGCCGCGCTGGGCAGCGCGAGTACGATGACGGGGAGCACGAGGTGCTCGACGCCCCCCTTCCCCGACGTCGGCAACCACCCTAACGTCACGGCGAAGATCCAGATGAGGATGATGGCGATCCAGAAGTCGGGCGTCGCCTGCCCGACGATGGCAAGCGACTTGCCGCCGTAGTCGAAGGCGGAGTCCCGCCTCACCGCGGTGAGTACGCCGATGGCGATCGACAGCGGGAAGCTGATGGCCAGCGAGATGCCGCCGAGGAGGAGCGTGTTGGGCAGCCGCCGCTTGATGAGCTCGCCCGCGGAGGCGTCAAAGCTGAATGACGGACCAAACTCGCCCCGCAGCACATTGCCCATATACGTGAAGTACTGGACAGCAAGCGGACGTTCGAGCCCCCATAGCTCGCGGATGTACTGGGCGGTAGTCTCGTCGTCTTCCTCGCTCAGCAGGTTGTCGAGAGGGTCGCCGGAGAGCCGCACGAGGGAAAAGATGATGATGGTCACACCCAGGAAGGCGATTAGCCCGTGAAACAGCCGGATGAGGATGTATCGCTGCACGCCGCCCCCTGTTAAGGCGAAACGAGATTACGTGTGGGCAACATAGTTGCCATAAACTGGAGTGTCAAGCAACTCTAACCCAGGGAAACGGCTAGCGTCCTTACCCCTGCCGCCGCCGAATGAGCCGCGTCGGGGTGTCCGCGATAAAGCCGGACAGGTTCAACGCCGTGTGGATAAGCCCGATGTGTGAGTACGCCTGCGGGAAGTTCCCAAGCTGACGGTTCTCGGCGGGGTCGAACATCTCCGCGAACAGCCCCAGGTGGTTGGAGCACCTCGTGATCATCTCGTGGAAATAGTCGAATGCCCTGTCCGTCTGACCGGTGTAGATCAGGTTGCCCATGAGCCAGAAGCTCAAGAGCGTGAACGCCCCCTCCGGCTGCGCCTCCAGCCCGTCGTCCGTCTCCTCCGGGATGTAGCGCCATACGAGCGGGCCGTCGGCCAGTTCCCGTTCGATGGCGTCGACGTTCCAGCGGACGCGAGGGTCCTCGCGGGGGATGAGGCTGAAAAAGGGGATGGCCAGGTTGGAGGCGTCGAGGGCGTCACTGCCGTAGTGTTGCCGGAACGCTCCTTTGGACTCGCTCCAGCCCAGGTCGAGCACCTCGGTCTTGATGTTGTACGCCTGCTGTGCCCAGCGCCGGTAGTGCCGCCGGTGCCCGACGGCTGCCGCGATGTACGCCGCCGTGTCCAGCGCGGTCCAGCAAAGCACCTTTGAGTACACAAAGTGCTGCTGCGCCCCGCGCACCTCCCACACCCCGCGGTCGCGCCTTTGCCAGTTCTCGATGACCGTTTCAGCCAGCGAGTCCACCAGTTCCCAGGCCTCCTCAGGGATCTCGCCGTGGAGCACGAGCAGCGAGTGGATGGACGCGATGACCTCGCCGAAGACGTCCATCTGCAGGTGCTCGGCGGCCCCGTTCCCGATACGGACGGGGCGCGAGTCCTCGTAGCCGCGCAGGTGATCGAGAATCTGCTCCTTCAGCGACGACGACTGCGTGATGCCGTAGACGATGCGCGTCCTGCGCGTGTTGAGCTGACATTGCTCCAGCAGCCATTTGACGTAGCTGTCCGCGCCGTACACGTCGCCGAGCCGGTAGAGGATATCGACGGTGAAGCTGGTGTCGCGCAGCCAGGAGTAGCGGTAGTCCCAGTTCCGTGAGCCGCCGATGGTCTCCGGCAAGCTCGTCGTGGGCGCCGCGACGATGGCGCCGGTGCCCCGGTACATCATCAGATGCAGCAGCAGAAAGGAACGCACCACCTGCTCGCGCCACAGGCCCTGGTAGCGCATCCCGGCCACCAGCTCCTGCCAGTAGCGCTGCGTAAGCCGCAGCTTCTCGTGCGAGCGGTACCGCTCCAGGCTCGCGGGCCGCCCGTTGCCGTACGCCATCACGAAGGTGGCCGTCTCACCCTGCGACAACGTGAAGACGCCGGACATTCCGCCGTCGCTCACCTGCAGGGGAACGTCTGTGAGCATCATCATGCTCTGCCGCCCGCCCTGTGCCTCGACCACGGTGCCGCTCCCGTTGCCCCGGACCACGCGGAACGCCGGGACAGCGCGCGCGTAATCGTGCCGGGGTTCGTAGTCGCACTGTATTTCGACGCTGCCCGCCGAGCATGTGACGATGCGGTGCAGTTCCGGCAGTTCGGAGGGGTTCGTGTCCGGCTTGCTGTCGAAGTCGCTGTCACGGATGGGCATGAAGTCGGTGATGGACACGACGCCGGTGGGTGTCGAAAAGACGGTTTCCAGGACGTTGGTGTCCTGCACGTAGGTCTGGTGCGCGTTGGTGTAGGCCTCGGCTGGCCGAATGCGGAAACGCCCGCCGATGTCCTGGTCGAGAATGGCGGCGAAGACGCTTGGCGAGTCGAAGCGGGGAAGGCAGCACCAGTCGACGGAGCCGTCCGTGCCGACAAGCGCCGCCGAGGACATGTCGCCGATGAGGCCGTATTCGTACAAGGTTTCTTCTTGCCCTGGTGTCGGAAGGCTGCACCACTCTAGCATTCCATAGTTGCGCGGTGCAATCATGCGGATGACAAGAATGTATCCGGATAGGGGCTTACTCCTCCTCCATCGGCTGCACCTTGCCGAGGAAGACCTCCGTCAGGATGTTGGTCTCACGCACGTCGTCCGGCGTGCCCTCGAAGACGACGCGGCCAGTGTCGAGGATGTACGCCCGGTCCACGATGTCCAGCACTCCCCTGATGTTGTGCTCCACCACCATGATCATCGTGCCGAGCTGTTCGCTGATGAGTGAGACGTTGAAGAAGACGCTTGCGACGATGTTGGGTGCGAGCCCAAGCGTCGGCTCGTCCAGCAGCAGCACCTCTGGGTTGGCCATCAGGCCCCGGCCCAGCGCCAGCATCTGCTGCTGCCCGCCCGACATCTGGCTCGCGAGGTCCTTGCGCTTGTCGTGGAGCACGGGAAAGAGGTCCATCACCGTGTCCATGCGCCGGCGCCGCTCCGTCTTGTCTCGCAGGTAGGGGCAGCCCATCTCGAGGTTCTCCTTGATGGTCAGGTGCGTGAAGAGCCGTCTGCCCTGCGGCACGAAGGAGATGCCGTGCTTGACGATCTCGTGCGTGGCCGTGGTCAGCGGCGCGTTGCGCCAGTACACATGGCCCTCGGCGACGGGCGCGAGGCCCATGATCGCCTTGAGCACGGTCGACTTGCCCGCGCCGTTGGGCCCCATCACCGCCACGACCTCACCCTTGCGAATGCCCAGCGACGCGTGCTCCAGCGCCGCGACGGCCCCGTAGCGCACGGAGACGCCCGCCATCTCCAGCATGTACGGCTCGTCCGTCACGCCGTTGGTGGCATCGACCGGCTCCGGTTGTTCTGTCACTTCCTGTGCCTCGTATTCTTCTGCCATGTTCCACCGTCTAGGGGACTGCGATTACGCGCCCAGGTACGCTTCGATGACCTCTCGTTTTGCGAGCACCTCGTCCACGTCACCCTCGACCAGCAGCTCGCCGCTGTCCATGACGATCAGGTGGTCCGAGAGCTCCCGCACGATTTCCATGTTGTGGGAGATGAAAAGGATGCTCTTTCCCCTCGCCCGCAGCTGCTTGAGGATGTCCTTCACCCGCACCAGCATCTGCGGGAAGAGCCCGGCAAAGGGCTCATCGAACAGGTAGATGTTCACGTCGAGGGCCATCGCCCTGGCCATCTCCAGCAGCTTCCGCTGCCCGTAGGAGAGGTCCTCCGCCTGCGCGTCGCGCTTGTCCCACATGCCCACGTCGCGCAGCACCTGCTCCGCCCGCTGCTTCTTCTGCGCCTTGCTCCGCTCGAAGAGCGAGGGCCACAGCCTCCGCTCCGTCAGGACGACCATGATGTTGTCCCATACGCTTATCTGGTTGAACAGCCGCACGTCCTGGAACGTCCGCGTGATGCCGAGGCCCGGCGTCTCATGCGGGTGGACTGTCCGCAGGCCCACGCCGTCGACGATGACCATGCCGCTGTCGAGGGGCAGCACGCCGCTCAGGATGTTGATGAGCGTCGATTTGCCGGAGCCGTTGGGGCCGATGACGCATGTAATCTGCCCCCGCGGTATGGAGATGGAGAGCCGGTGCAGCGCCTGCACGCCGCCGAAGTTCTTGCTGACGCCCACGGTGCCGAGGGCGTAGTGTTCAGCGTCCCGGGCCGGAACTTGCGTCATAGCCTGTACCTCCCCAGCAGCCCTTGCGGGCGGAAGAGCATGAGCAGCACCAGCATTACGCCCAGCACCACCTGCCGCGCCTGCCCCACGTACACGTCGGGCAGGAACGGAATGAACCGCATACCCTCCTCCAGGAGCACGAACGTCATCGCGCCCAGCAGCGAACCCCAGATGGTTGCCAGCCCGCCCAGGATGACGATGGACACCAGCAGGATCGACTCGAGCAGGATGAAGGAGTTGGGGTCGATGAACGACGTCCAGCTCGCGAAAAGGCCGCCGGCCACCGCCGCCATCATGGCGGAGACCACCCAGATGGCCAGCTTGTAGTGCGTCACCTGGTAGCCGAACACCGAGGCCGCCTGCTCGTCCTCGCGGATGGCCGTCAGCACCCGCCCGAACGATGACGTCACGATGAACCACGCCGCCACGGAGACGAGCGCAAGGCATGCGAGCGCCATCGCCAGGAACTCCAGCTCGCCGTCCAGCGCGCGCGTGCCGAGCACCGGCCTCGCGATGTCGTGAATGCCGAACGCGCCTCGAGTGACCGCGCGCGCATTGAGGAAGAGGTTGAAGGAGATGATGGCGAAGCCGAAGGAGACCAGCACGAAGACATCGTCGCGGAAGCGGTTGAACACCACGCCCACCACCAGCGCCGTGACGCCCGCCAGCGCTATGCCGACGGGCAGCGCCGCAAAGAACGGGAGCTCGTACGTCGGGATGCCCTCCGTTCGCAGAAGCGAGTAGTCGGTTGTGGAGGTGAGGATGGCCACGCTGTACGCGCCGATGCCGAAGAAGCCTATATGCCCCACGGAGAGCAGCCCGGTGAAGCCGATGACCAGGTTCAGGCTCACGGCAAGGATCGCCCAGATGGCGAAGACTGTGCCGATGGTGATCGCGAACCCGACGCCCTGCCACAGCACGAACGCCACCACCCACACCAGAACGATGATGTTCGCCCACAGTTCGACGTTTCCGTTGGCGAGCCGCAGAAAAACCCGGCGGGCGCGCCGATTTTCGGTTGTCTCGGGGGTGTTCGTTGTCATTCCGCTACTTCCTTGGCAGCAGGCCCCTGGGCCAGAACGAGAGGAAGAGGATGAGCACCACGAAGGAGATGACGTCCTTCCACTCGCCCGCCAGGTCCCAGATGCCGAACTGTTCCACCATGCCCAGCGCGAAGCCGCCGATCAGGGCGCCGTACAGGTTGCCGATGCCCCCCACGACCGACGCGATCCAACCCTTCAGCAACAACAGCAGGCCCATGCGAGGCTGTATCGCCGTGTCGTGGCCGCTCAGGATGCCCGCCATCGCCGCGAACACCGCGCCGATGAAGAACACGATGGCGATGACTACCGTCGTATTGATGCCCACCACCTTGGACACGTCCTCGTCGTCGCCGATGGCGCGCACGGTCCGCCCGAACGATGTCCGCTGCAGCAGCCACAGCAGCCCGGTGAACCCCACCAGCGAGACGCCCACCGTGAAGAAATTGAACCCCTTGATGTTCCCGCCCCCCAGCTTCAGCGGCTCGCTGCCGAAGGCGTCGGGCAGCGGGCGCGGCGCGCTCTCGAACACGATGGTGATGGCCGCGCTGATCGCCAGCAGGATGCCCATGGACGCCACCAGCATGACCAGCGGCGAGCGGGCCCGCTGTCGCAGGGTGACGTACAGGCCACGGTACAGCCCCAGCCCAACGCACCCGGCCAGCAGGCAGGACACCGCCCAGCTGAGGTACAGCTTTGTCTCCGGCGCGCCCGCGAAGTATGCCGCCGCTACGATGCCCCCGGCCAGCCCAACGGCGATGGGGACGTACGTCGAAAGCCGGCTGTCGTTGCCCGTTAGCCGGACAAGCGCCTCGCGCACCGCCAGCCCCGCGACGGCGCCAATGGCAAGCCCCGCAAGGGGGCCGAAGAGGACATGAAGGTTGTCGGTAAAAGTGAACACAAACCCGGCGTAGACGCCTGCGGCCGCTCCGGCGGCCCCGGCGATGCCGTACATTCTCCGCTGGCTGACGCGATCGCGCAGGCGGGGCCAGAGGATCTCGTACAGCGCCCACGCCACAACGCCGGCCACCACCGCCGCGAAGAGCGCATTGACGACAGGGTTCTGCACCTGGTACAGCCCGCCTATGGCTTCCTTGGAGCGGAGGTAGAAGACGCCGTATGCGCCCAGGGCGGCGGCGGCGCCGTAGTACAGGTCAAAGAACCAGACGGTGCTGTAGACAAGGGTAAATCCCATAGCGAGCAGCGCGTACACCGCGCCCACGGAGAGGCCATTGAATGCAAACTGCACGGACTGCGAGGGCGATTCCGTGACCTTCCACGCGAGGTATGCGACCACAAACGTCGCCAAAGCTATGGCAAGGATGTTGCCCTGGCGGCTACCGGACGCTATCAGGCGTCGCACGTATCTACACCCCGCGCTTCAGAATGCAAGTGAGGATGGAGACTGCCCCGGCCAGGGCCAAGGCGTCTCCATCCTCACACTCAGCTCTAAAGAATTGGCGCTGGGCCCAAGACCTTGTAGCCCAGGTTGTCATCGGTGCGCTCACTGACCGGGAGCACCTCAACGACCACGTTGGCCAGCCCGACGACTTCCCCCTTCTCGTCGAAGCTGTAATTCTCGCCGATGGCGCCGCTCCAGGTGATTCCGTAAAGACAGTCGCGCATACCGTCAGCGTCCTGGTCGTCGTCCGTCTGTTTGAGACACTCCGCCACGATGTACACGTCGTCGTACGCTGAGCCCAGGTACCAGGGCAGCGTCACGTAGTCGTACTTTGCCCGGAAGTTGTTGACCACCTCGGTTGCAGTGGTATTGTTCGGGTCAAGGTCAGTAATGATTGCCTTGACGCCTACTGCCGCGTCCCCTGCGACCTCCAACGCCGTCGTGCCGGCGACAACAACGTCGCCGTAGATGGGGCCGTCGTACCCAAGCTCGCGCGCCTGCTTCACTATAGTCCCGCCGGAGAATTCAGCCTGCGCGGCGACAAGCAGTGCATCTGGCTCCTCGGCGATCAGCTTGGTCAGCTGGCTTCGAAAGTCGGTGACGTCCGTGGGGTAGCTCTCCTCGAGCAGGGCCGTGCCGCCCAATTCAAGGAAACGGTCAGTCGACGCGCTCCGCACGCCCTCCGCGTAGTCGGTGGTTTCTGCGATGCTCGCAATCGTGCGAATGCCGTCGGCCCACATGGTGTTGCCCATGTCGATGCCGAGCTGTGCGTCGTTCAGGGATGTGCGGAAGATGTAGTCACCCGCCTCCGCGATGTCCGGGTTTGTCGCAAGCCCGGAGAACATGACTACTCCGTCGGCCTCGGCCAAAGGCGCCGCGCCGAGCATGGCGCCGCTGCAGGACGTGCCAAGTATGATCTTGATGCCGTCCACGTCTGTGAGCTTCCGGTAGGCGGTGATAGCGTCCTGGGCGCTGCACTTGGAGTCTTCAATCACCAGCTCCAGCATTCTGCCGTTGATGCCGCCGCTTGCATTGATCTCATCCATCGCCAGTTGCTTCGCCTGGTTGGCGACGGTGCCATAGGTCTCGCCCGGTCCTGTAAGGGACTCCATGACCCCTATTCTGAACGGTTCCGGCGGCTGTGTAGGCTGAGGGGCAGGTTCCGTCGCTGGTCCAGTGACGGTTGTGCCGGAGTCGCCTCCGCTTGCGGCCTCGTCTTCCCCGTTGCAAGCTATAAGGGATAACACCATTACCGGTAAGAGGACAAACAGAAGAATGGCTCTTGCAGAAAGCGTTTTCATATCGGCCTCCCCTTCCCACATCACTGTGGTGCGACTCTAGCGGGCGGTTACGACCCCATCTGGGGTTAAAACAGTATGCCCCCACATTGTGCATTCTTCAAGGACTCCACGTAAGTGCATTGCCGGGTTTGCAAGCGAGAATGCTCTTCCCGCCGCACAAGTCATCCCGTTTTGACCGCGCTTTGGCGCATCGAATCGTGTCAATTTAGTCACTTGCTGCTATGCTTGAACTGTTTAATTTGTATCGTTGCTTTCAGTGGCGAGTCCGTGAAATTGTGAAACTGCAAGCTGTAAGAGTGGCCTGCAAAGCCAATTGGGCGAATGGCACAAGTGGATGGGAGGATGAAGGCGCGAATGGTGACCAAAGCTCGCATACTTACGGGAATTGCTCTTGCGCTCTTGGTCGCCGCCCTGTCACTTTCGTGCGCCGGCTCGCCGCCGGTGCGGCTCGCCACGGACGGCGAGTAACACCCCTTCAACTTCGTCAACGACGCCGGCGAAATCGACGGGCTTGAGCGTGAAATGGGCGATGAACTCTGCCGCAGGGCTGACCTGGAATGTGAGTGGGTCCTGAATGAGTGGGACACCATGATCCCCCACCTGCGTGCGGAGGACTTTGACGCAATCGTCGCGGGAATGAGCATCACGGACGAGCGCGATGAAAGGATTGACTTCACCGAGCCCTACTACCCGCCGACTCCCTCGGTCTACCTGGCTAAGGCAGGCGCGGGCGATGAGGCCGCCGAGGGGAGTCTGGGCGCCCAGGCTGACACCATCTACTCCGACTACTTCCTGGACTCCGGTATCTTCTTCAAGACGTTCCGGGACGCGCAGGACCCGGTGGACGCCATCCTGAACGGCGAAGTCGACGCTATCCTCGTCGACCACGCGTTCGCCGTGGAGAAGTTGACGGAGTTCAGCGGGCAGCTCGCCATCGTCGGGCCGGAAGTGTCGCTGGACCGCGGCATCGGCATCGGCGTACGCACGGACAGCGAACTCAAGGCGAAGCTCGATGAGGCCATCGCGTCGATGAAGGCGGACGGCACGCTCAACGCCCTCATCCGCAAGTGGTTTGGCGAAGACGCGGCAACCTTCTAGGCCCGTTTGAGAAGGCCTGACCACGGCGCTCCTAACCTCCCGCAACCCGCAGCCGTTATTGTTCGGAAGCGAGTGCAGCAATGACGCTGCCGGGGTAATTGTGTTACGCTAATTGGTGGAATATTTCACAATTCTCACCAACAACCGCCCACTCATTACTGCCGCCCCCTTTACAGCAGGCCCTCCCTGCCGAGGGCAGAAGTGGAGTAACCCACGTGACGTTCCTCACGGCATTCGCCTTGCGCCGTCCAACAGTCGCAATTCTCGCCATCATCATCATCCTCGCCGCCGGCATAACGGCCTACCGCTCCCTTCAGGTTGAGCTGTTCCCGCAAATCGAGTTCCCCCTTGTTACCGTCTTCGCGACCTATCCCTCGGCGGACCCCGAGGCCGTCGTGCGCGACGTCACCGGGCCCATCGAGCGCGCCATTACTGGCGCCGACGGCCTCGAGAATATCCAGTCCAACTCCTCCGAGGGCCGCGCCGCCATCTTCGTGTCGTACCGCTACGGCACCGACATGGCCGCCGCCGAGACCCATGTCCAGAACGCCGTGAGCAGCCTGACCTTCCCCGGCGGAGTCGAGGAGCCCCTCATCGGCCGCTTCAACCCGGAGGAGATTCCCGTAATCCAGTTCGGCGTCGTCTCCGACCGGCCGCTGCCGGAGGTCCAGGCCCTTGTCGAGGACCTCCTCGTCCCGGAGCTTGAGAAAATCGAAGGCGTTTTGACGGTCTCGTTGGATGGCGGCGTGGAGCGCCGGGGGGCCGTCTCGGCCGACCTCGCGAAGATGACCGCCAACGGCGTAACCCTCGAACAGGTGGCGACTGCCCTCCGAGAGAACAACGTCTCTCTCCCAGCGGGCCTCCTGTTCCAGGGCGGTCAGGCCGTTATCGCCAAGACCACCCACTCACTTGACTCCGTCGACGATGTGCGCAACCTCGTCGTCGCCACCAACGACGGCAGCCCGGTGCGGCTCTCCGACGTCGCGACGGTCTCCTTCGGCGAGGGCCGCCAGACAAGCTTCACGCGCGTCAACGGCCAGCCCGGCGTGGCCGTCTACGTCACCAAGGATGCCGAGGCCAACACCCTTGACGTGACGACCGTCGTCAACGAGGTCCTCGACGGCGACACCGGCCTCCCCGACGATGTCGAAATCATCATCGTCAACGACCAGGGCCCGGACATTCAGCGGCAGATCGACAACCTCGTCCGCGAGGGCACGTTCGGCTTCCTGTTCGCCGTCTCCGTGGTCTTTGCCTTCATGCTCACCATCCGGCCGACGTTCATTCGCGGCCTGTTCACCACTATCCGGCCCACAGTGGTCATCGGCCTCTCCATTCCCCTCAGCGTGTTCACGGGCATATTGCTGATGTTCTGGCAGGACATGACCCTGAACTTCATGACGCTCGGCGGCCTCGCCATCTCGGTGGGCCGCGTCGTCGACGACTCCATCGTCGTGCTTGAGAACGTGTACCGCCACATCCAGGGCGGCCGGGAGCGTTGGCGCGCCGCACTCGAGGCCACGGCCGAGGTGGGGCCCGCCATTTTCGCCTCGACGATGACCACCGTCGTCGTCTTCGTCCCCCTCGCCTTTATCGAGGGCCTCGTGGGCGCCTTCTTCCTTCCCTTCGCGCTCACCGTGACCTTCGCCCTGCTGGCGTCGCTGCTCGTCGCGCTCACCGCCGTCCCGGTGCTTGGCGCGCTCCTGTTGCGGCCCGGCGACCTCCCCGATGCCGCCGGTGACGAGGGCGACATTCCCATGCAGGAGACCGCCCTCCAGCGCCTCTACCTCCGAATCCTTCGGTGGGTGCTCGGCCACCGCGCCGTGACGCTTCTCGCGGCGGTCGTCATTACGGTCAGCAGCCTTGGACTCCTCTCAGTCATCCCCGTCAACCTCTTTGGCGGCGGCGGCGACCGCTTCCTGCAGATCGAGCTCAGCCTCCCGCCCAGCGCCGATGTCCAGCAGACAATCGCGGAAACGGAGGAGATCGAGAACCGCCTCGACGGTATTGCAGAGGTCTACAGCGCCAGTATCGGCGGGACGGACTTCGACTTCGGCGGCGGTCCGGCGGGCCTGCAGCAGGCCAGGTTCTTTGCCCTGCTTTCGGACGAGGCCCCCGAGGACATCTCCGAAACACTGCGAGAGGAGCTGACCAAGCCCGGACAGACCGTGCGCGTCTCCGAGCTCTCAGCGGGACCCCCGGCCGGCGGCGTCGAGATTTTCGTGACCGGCCCCAACTATGACGATATCGCCGAGGTCACCCGCGAGCTTGCGGACTCCATCGGCTCCATCGAGGGCATCGTCAACCTCGAGAGCAACGTGACGCAGGCGCGCCCGGAACTGGCCGTGCAAGTCGACCCGGAGCGGGCGGCCGGCATCGGGTTGACGACGCAGCAGGTGGGCACACAGCTCAACAAGTTCCTCATCGGCGAGCAGGTCACGTCCATAGACATTGATGGCGAATCCGTTGACGTGTACCTCTCCGGCGACATCCTTGCCGCCGGAGGCTCCCAGGGTCTGGCGGCCCTTCAGATCGTCGGCCCCGGCGGTACACTGTCCCTGATCGAGGTCGCAACCCCCGAGCTCCGCGAGGGCCCCGTCACCATCAGCCGGACGGACGGGCAGCGCTCTGCAAGCATCACCGCCGACATCGTCGCCGAGAACACGCAGGCCGTCGGCATCCTCGTCGACGAGAAGATCGACGCGATCGACCTGCCGCCAGGCGTCAACGTTGAGAGCGGCGGCGTCTTTGCCGACATCGCTGAGGGCTTCCAGGCAATCTTCATCTCCATGGCCGTGGGCATTGTGCTCGTCTACCTCGTCATGGTGGCCAGCCTGGGCAGCCTCAGAAACCCCTTCATCATCGTGCTGACCCTGCCTCTGGCCCTCGTCGGCGTCATGGCGTCGCTGGCCATAACGGACCGGGCGCTCGGGCTTGCGGCGATGATGGGCATCCTGCTGCTCATTGGCATCGTCGTCACCAACGCCATCGTGTTCATCTCCTTCGTGGAGCAGCAGCGCGCGCGCGGCCTCGGCGTCTACGACGCCCTCATCTCCGGCGCTCGCGTGCGCCTGCGCCCCATCCTCATGACGGCCATCACGACGAGCTTCGCGCTGCTGCCCCTGGCCGTCGAGTCCGAGGGCGGCGGCATCATCAGCGCCGAGCTCGCGACCGTCGTCATCGGCGGGCTGACAAGCTCGACCGCGCTGACGCTGCTGGTGCTGCCAATCATGTACATGCTCTTCAATGAAAGCATCCCGCGCCTGTTCGGCCGCATCCTGCACCGTATGCCCTCGGCCCCGCAGGTGGCCGCTCCGGAACCCGCGGCCGACGGTTAGATGTTGGCCTCTGGACAATTCAGCGTCCCCGTCACGGCGGGGACGCTTGTATTTGTGCCGCTGGTCAGCCTGTAGGTCAATCCCGCACCCCCACGCATCGCTCCCCGCCCCCATGCGCCATTGCCTGCACCCCCTAGGCGCCATCCCTGCACCCTCCAGTCGTCATTCCTGCACCCCCCATGCGCCATTCCTGCCTCCTCCAATCGTCATTCCTGCGAAGGCAGGAATCCCGAGGCGCGGCCAAGTGGGGCATCCCCATCACCAACCATCCCAGCGCTTCCTCACCCCGTCGTAGGGGCGATTCGCGAATCGCCCGTCCCGCGATAGCTGGACCCCCTGACACCGCCACATTGCGCACAACCCGCCATCTCCACTACCTTCCTCTCATGGAACGCCACATCCGCAAACTCAACCAGTCCGTCAACTTCGAGACGCACGCCAATTTCTCCGTTGGCCACTCGGCCCTTGGCGATTCTCTTGCCATTCGCATGGGGGTGTCTTGTGAAAAAACCAGTCGTGTTGTAGCTGAAATGTGCCGCATGGATACAGTCTTGAGACACGTTGTTTTTCCCACCGTCAACGGAAGGGCAGCGACTCTTGGGACTCTGGCGCTTACAGGAGAGCCGTCCGTTGCCACGGCAGTTCCCCGCGTCAAGACACATGACGGGTTACGCCCGTCCATCCGCGTTAACGCATTCCCGCTTGTTTGCGCACGGCGGACGTTGATACACTCGCTCTGCTCATCGCACTGCGGATACCTGTCCTGTGAAGGGAGCCCATGAGACTGGAGACATTGCGTTCAACCCTCGCACTGCTCATGCTTGTCGTCCTCGCGTTCACCGCGACAGCCGCCTGCAGCCCAACTGACGAGCCGTCGGACCTGACACCGTCGGAGCGCCTCGAGAACGCCGCGGCGCGCATGAAGCAGGTGACGTCGCTGGAATTCACGCTGTCGCACGAGGAGGGGCACACGCCGCTCCTGCTGGGCGTCGTGCTGCAGGGCGCGCAGGGAACCGTGCAGCACCCCGACCAGGCGTCCATGTCGGTCGACGCCGAGGTCAGCGCCCTCAACACCTTCCTGGAGATGCAGATCGAGGTGGACGGAGAGAACGCCACCATGACGGACCCGCTCTCCGGCGTTCCGCTGGAGCTCCCGTCGAGCCAGCTCCCGTTCAACCTGCACAATCTCGGCGACACCCTAAGCGGCATCTTGCTAGCGATTCAGGCACCCGAGTATTCCGGCAACGAGTCGCTTGACGGCGTCTCAAGCCGGGGAATCGCGGGCGCAATCAGCGGCGCCAACATCCAGCCGCTCATCCCCGGCGCCGACGGCACGCTGCAGCAGGACATCGAGGTATGGGTGGGGGAGGACGACCTCGTCCGGCGCGTGCGTATCACCGGCAAGGTGTTCGCTAACGACATCGCGCCGGTCATTCGCATCCTCGACTTCACCGCCTTCGATGAGGCTCAGCCCTCCGTGCGCGCGATGCCCGCAATCGGCGACGCCGGCCACGCGGTCTAGCCGGACATGGCGGGCGAGGCTCCCACCGGACTCCGGGCATGGCTGCCCCTTGCCATCGTCAGCGGCGCGGTGCTGACCGCCGCCCTCGACCACACCGTCGTGGTGACGGTGCTGCCGGAGGTGATGCCCGACCTGAAGGTCCCGCCGACGGAGCTCGACCGGGCGGCATGGATCATCACCGCCTACCTCCTCGGCTTCACCGCCGCCATCCCGTTGACGGCCCGCCTCGCAGACGTGCACGGCCACGCCCTGCTCTTCCGCGCGTCGCTGTTGGTCTTCGCCGTCGGCTCGCTGGCCGCCGCAATGGCCCCCAACCTCGAGTTTCTCATCGGCGCGCGCGTCGTGCAGGCGCTCGGCGGCGGCGCGACTA
>JAPONS010000072.1 GCA_026713825.1 Chloroflexota bacterium
CCCCGGCTCCCCGGGCAGCGTCGCCAGCGCCTGGCAGCAGGCGGGCCGCGGCGGCCGTCGCGGCGAGGCCTCCCTCGCCGTCCTCGTCGCCCGCGACGACCCCCTCGACCAGTACCTCATGCGCCACCCGGAGTTCTTCCACGGCCGCCCCATGGAGCACGCCCTCATCGCGCCTGAGAACCCCTACGTGCTGGCCCCGCACCTGCTCTGCGCCGCCCACGAGCACCCCCTCACCCTCGGCGACCGCGCCTACTTTGGCGAGGACCTCCCCGCGCGCCTCGAGGAGCTCGTCGAGTCGGGCCACCTGCGCGCCTCTCGCGGCCGCTGGCACCTCGACCCCACCGTCGACTACCCGGCGCAGGACGTCCACCTCCGCTCGACCTCGGACCGCAGTTTCACCGTCGTCGACGGCACGACGGGCGCGCTGCTGGAGGCCGGCGTCGAGGCCTCGGCCGCCTACGCGTCGCTGCACCCCGGCGCCGTCTACCTCCACCAAGGCGAGCCCTTCCTCGTCACGGAGCTCAACGTCGCGGGCGAGACCGCCGTCGTCACCACGGCCCGTGAGCCCTACTACACCCAGTCGCGGGACATCACGGACATCCGCGTGCTGGACACCTACCGCCGCCGCACCGTCTCCGTGGACGTCCGCGTCTGCCTCGGCGAGGTGGAGGTGACGCGGCAGGTGGTCGCCTACCGCAAGCTGGCCCACTACACCGAGGCCAACCTCGGCGACGAGGTCCTCGACCTGCCCGCGCACCGCTTCCGCACGATGGCCCTCTGGTTCGAGGCCCCGCCCGTCACCGTCGAGGACATCCTCGACGGCAAGCGCGACCTCGCGGGCGGGCTCCACGCCGCCGAGCACGCGGCCATCGGCGTCCTCCCCCTCTTCGCCCTCTGCGACCGCGCCGACATCGGCGGTGTCTCGACGCCAATACACCCCGACACCGGCCAGCCCACGGTCTTCATCTACGACGGCTACCCCGGCGGCATCGGCATCGCCGAGCGCGGCTTCGAGGCCATCGAGGCCCTCTGGCGCACGACGCTGCAGGCCGTCGAGGAGTGCCCTTGCAGTGAGGGCTGCCCCGCCTGCGTCCAGTCGCCCAAGTGCGGCAACAACAACAACCCGCTGGACAAGGCCGTCGCGGCGGAGCTGCTGCGCGGCCTGCTCAACCTGCGGCGGTGACACAGGTGGCTGGACACGAGAACACGGGCCGTGGGACGCTGGAAGTACGCCGCGTCGCCGCGGGCGTAGGCATTGCCCTCGCCCTGCTGCTGGCGCTGGGCATCTGGGCAGGAGCGTCCGGCATGTTGGACCAGCACTTTCTCTATTTCCCAACCAGCGAGCTTATCGGCTCGCCGGCGGTCTACGGCCTCGACTACGAGGACGTCTACTTCGAGACGTCCGACGGCCGTCGCCTGCACGGCTGGTTCGTGCCCGGCGAGAGTGACGTCACCCTCCTCTGGCACCACGGCAACGGCGGAAACATCGGCTACCGCCTGCCGGACATTGACCTCTTCCACCGCGAGCTCGGCGTCAACATCCTCATCTACGACTACCGCGGCTACGGCCGCAGCGCGGGCACACCCTCGGAGGAGGGCCTCTACCGCGACGCCGAGGCCGCCCTGCGCTACCTGCAGTCGCGCGACGACGTCGACCCCACGAAGATCGTCTACTTCGGCCGCTCCCTCGGCGTGGCAATTGCCACCGAGCTCGCCACACGCCACCGCCCCTACGGCCTCATCCTGGAGTCCGGCTTCCCCTCCATCGAGTACATGTCGGAGATCGTGCGCCCGTGGCTCCCGGCGTGGGTCGTCCACCGCATCATCGCCGCCCGCTACGACACCGCAAGCAAGATCGGCGCCCTTGACGTGCCGATCCTCATCGTCCACGGCGACGCCGACGACACGGTGCCCCTCCGCGCGGGCCAAGCCCTCTTCGACGCGGCCAGTGAGCCCAAGTCCTTCTACACGGTGGAAGGCGCCAACCACGACGATATCTCGGAGGTCGGCGGCCGACAGCACATAGAGCGCCTGCGGGAGTACATTGCGGGGTTGGGGTAGGGGGCGTGTATTCCGGAAACGCGACATGCACATATCAGAACGAATGTCTTGCAAGGTGAGGCGGAACCGATACAATGGTGTATAGGGATACCTCAGGTGTACAAAATCAAGAACGATAGGGGAGAGTTCTATGGAGGGTCTTGCCAAACTCACGCCCTTCAAGATCTATCCTGCAATCTTGCCGCAATTTGGAATT
Source organism: Chloroflexota bacterium (assembly GCA_026713825.1). NCBI lineage: Bacteria > Bacillati > Chloroflexota > Chloroflexota bacterium. The sequence continues at coordinate 2,258 of JAPONS010000072.1, forward strand.
ATCCGGAGCCATAAGGGAATGCGGCACTTTACGAGGGTTATTCCAGTAGGTTCTGGCTATCCCATTACCCCACTGTGCGGTGAAAGGACTGGGCAAAAGATCAAGAAGTACCAAGTAGACGGATGTCTTTTCGCACCCTTTGAACAGAAATTTGCCATTCATCACGTGGATGATTTCTGCCAAGGCTGCAAAGTGCTTTTTCGTAATGCCTTTGGAGTCCGATTTGACCGCCTTCGTACTTTCATGATTCCTGAACGGTATCCAGGATGCCCGATAAACGAACAGTTTGCCTTAGTGGTCAATGAGCCAAGAGAGACAACCGATAGAATGAGGGAGGAACAAACCACCAGAACGGGCCGACCCCCATTGTACGGTTTTCTGGCTAGCTCAAGCCTGTTTGGGACCAGTAGCCTTTATCAAACTTGTTCAGACTATGTCGTCTGGGAATGCGACGATACCCAGGCGGCATTTATGCAAGGAACTCCTGAAGAGATCTTTTAACTTTAGCCAAGTTAAAGCGAATCTCGCACTCCCAGACAGTCTTGGCAACCCAGCCGAGTTCCCGGAGTTGTGCCTCACGGATTTCATCCCACTCCCTGTTAGAGGCCCGCGCGGGTGTTCAAGTCTCTCTATGCGATGAAAGGCGTGGGCCACGACGGCCTGCCGTCGGTCAGGGAAGGGATAGGGGCAACGTAGACAGCATAGTGGGCAAAAGGTAATCTTTGCGGACAAGCCATGATTGCACTGCCCTTGCTTTTTCTGAAGGGTGTGACGGAGAAGCCCAATGTCGGATGCCGGCATAGACCTTGATGCCTTAATCAAGATCATAAGTTCACTTCAAGCGCGTATACAACGCAACCAAGAGACCATCGGCGTGAACGAGACGCGTACGCGCCTGATGCTCATAGATCCTCTGCTCCAGGCGCTTGGGTGGGATGTGTCTGACCCCTCTCTTGTGATTCCTGAATACGCCGCCGCCGGCGGGGCGGCTGACTATGCTCTCTTGCAAATCGCGTCCGGGGACAAGGCGCAACCCATCGCCCTCCTTGAAGCCAAACGGCTGAATGGATCTCTGCCGGGCTATCGCGCACAGATGCTCAACTACGCCAACATGACTGGCGTCAGGTACGCCGGTCTCACCAACGGCGACCAATGGGAGTTCTATGAGGTCTTCAAGGAAGCGCCTTTGGACCAGCGTCGCATCCTGAACGTCTCGCTCCGACAAGAGTCCGCCTTTGAGTGTGCGGTCCAACTGATGTGGCTTCAATGGCCGACTCTGGAGACGGGGCGCCTACTTTCTCAGGATGAAGCTCAAGAGCTTTTGTTCAAAGCGATTAATGCAAAGGCGGCTCCAAGGGTTATCGCCATGTTGCTGGAGCGCGGGGCGGATTGCACGGTGGAGCTGAAAGACGGATCCACGCTCTTGCATTGGACTGCTCGAAACAGAGGGCCTGAGTTAGTGGAGGTGCTGCTAGAGCACGGCGGGGACATTGAGGGACGCGACGGCAATGGCATAACACCCTTGTTCCAGGCAATATGGAACCAGGATTCCAATGTTGCAAGACTGCTACTGGACCTAGGCGCGGACATTGAAGTTGAAGGCCCCGATAGCCGTAAGCTCCTTCACATGGCGGTGGCGTTAGTCAAGAATGTAGAAGTCACTGCCCTGCTACTGGATCGGGGCACAAACATTGAAGAAAAAGATCAACTCGGACGGACTCCCCTGAGCCTAGCAGCCATCAACAAGGATCCAGCGGTGGTGGAGCTTCTGCTGGCTCGGGGCGCAGACATTGAAGCAAGGGATAGTAAGGGCAGAACCCCCCTGCATTTAGGGGTGGAGTCGGAAAACACCGCAGTCGTTGCAGCGTTGCTAGACCATGGTGCGGACATTGAGGCGCGCGATTACGCGGGGTGGACACCCTTGACCATAGCGGTACACAACGACGCAGTTGACTTGGCCAGAATCTTGATGGGATATGGCGCTGATATCGAGACACCGATGGATTGGTATTGGGGGACGCTGACGCCCCTGCTTTGGGCGGCTTGGCAAAGGCGTGCTGATATGGTCGAGCTTCTGCTTGACCTTGGCGCTGACACCCAGGCGCGAGCTTCCGCCGACGATTCAATGACACCATTGCACTTGGCGACACGGTGGGGGAACGCTGAAATGGTCGCGCTCTTGCTGGATCACGGGGCGGACATTGAAGCGCGAACTAAGGAAATGAAGATTTCAGGAGAGACGCCGTTGCATCTGGCCGGGGGAGCTGGGGCAGGGCCAAGAGCGGTTGCTATTGCCAACATTCTCTTGGATCGCGGAGCCGATATACATGCCCAGGATGATGAAAGATGGACACCTTTACATACGGCTGTATTTAACGGGAGCACCGATGTTGTTGCCCTCCTCTTGGATCGAGGGGCCGATATAGAGGCAGGAGGGCATTGGGGGCCGACACCACTGCATACGGCCGTGCTGCGTTGGCACCCATGGACGAATGAAGTAGTGTCTCTTCTGTTGGATCGGGGAGCGGATATTGAGGCACCTGATCTATTTTCTTGGAGGCCGTTGCATCGGGCCGCGACATTAGTGCGCACAGAACTTGTCGAACTTTTGCTGGAGCGTGGCGCTGACGTTGCGGCGCAGGATGAGATGGGGGCAACACCACTACACAGAGCCGCGCGTCATGGAAATATGCGCAATGTTGAACTCTTGCTGGGTCATGGGGCTGATGTTGATGCACCAATATGGCGAGGGCTACTAGCGGGAGAGACCGCGTTGCATTGGGCGGTACGTGGGGCTTTCAATAAAGTACATACTGAAGACCACTTTGACCCTATGGTTATTCCTCGCTTAGTGGAGCATGGCGCAGACCTCTCGGCTAAGGATTGTCGGGGCTGGACGCCGTTGCATTCAGCAGCAGCCACCGGCGGGGAGCTTGCGGTCAATCTTCTGGTTAACTTGGGAGCGAAAATCCAAGCCCAAGACAACATGGGATTGATGCCTTTGCACATTGCGGCGCAGAAAAATGCCAACCCAGCGGTGATCGAAGCACTGATTAACGGAGGAGCTGATGTAATGACAAGAGCTGCTGGTGCAACTCCTCTGCATTATGCCGCATTTTCCAGCCAGTCACTTGAAGTCCTCACAATCCTTATGGACAATGGTGCGCTCGTCAATGTGTTAGCTGCTAATGGGAAAACGCCCCTGCATGCGTTGGCAGCGAGACAAGAAACCTTGCTTGGGGCCATTGAAACACTCTTGGCCCGCGGGGCATCAGTCTATGCACGAGATATGGATGGCAATACTCCGCTTCATACGGCAGTCACCGCGGGCGCTGAACCCCCGGTTATCGAGGTCTTGCTTGATCACGGGGCAGACCTCCGTGCTACAACTCGGGAGGGGAAGACACCGCGTGATCTTGCAGAGGAACGTGGGTCCGACCCAAGGGTGCTCCTAGCCCTGTCAACTGCAGCCAGACAATAGCGTGCCCACCGACTCCGTCTGCCCGCTCGCCCTGAGCTTGTCGATAGGCTGCCCCCTAACTCCCCACCAACCCCCGCACCGCCTCCACACGCCCCGGAGCCCCCGCCCGTTCACACATCGAGAGGAAGTTGGCCGTCGTGACCCGCTCAACCTCCTCCACCGGCACGTCCTTCAGTTCCGCCAGCTTCCGGGCGACCAGGGGCACGTCGCGCGGCTCCGTCCACTTGTTGCGACTGCCTTTGAAGGGTTGCGGGTACGTGTCCGTCTCCAGCACCATGTTCTCGAGGGGCAGCCCCGCCGCGATGGCCTGCAGGTCCGGCCGTCGCAGCAGCGGCTTGGCCATGGAGACGTAGATGCCCAGCTCCACGCATTCGCGGGCGGTGCGCTCGTCGCCCTGGAAGTAGTGCATGGCCCCGCCGACGCGCCAGCCCTGCTCCTGCCGCAGCACCTTCAGGGCTTCCATGTGCAGGTGCGGCTGGCCGGGGATCTCCCGCGAGTGGAAGATGACCGGCAGCCCAAGCTCCAAGGCGAGGCGTATTTGCGCCCGGAATGCCTGGTATTGCAGCGAGAGGTCCGGCGCGCCCCGGTCGAAGTCCAGCCCCGTCTCGCTGACGGCGACGACCTTGGGCGTGGACAGCGCGGCCTGCCGGAGCTGCTCGGCGCAGGCGGCGTCGACGGGGGCGGTCACGTCCATCGGGGGGATGCCCACCCCGGCGAGCAGCATCGGCGTCCGCCGCGCCAGCGCGACGCACGCCTCCGACGACGCCAGCGTCGTGCCCGCCAGCACGATGGCGCCGACGCCGGCGGCGCGGGCGCGATCCAGCACGCCGTCCAGCTCCTCCGGAGGGAAGTCGTCAAGGTGGGTGTGGGAGTCAACGTACATGGGTTGCACCGTCGCGTGTTCTTGGTGTCTCCGTTGGCCTAGTATATGCTATACGTCCGGCCGGGACGCTCAGCCGCCGGCCGTCTTCCCAGTCGACAACTCTCCTTCACGTCACCGTGGGACCCTGTGAGGCTTGGCAACGATGACCACTCGAACCCCCATACAGCCGCAGGACACGCGAGCATGATGCGCGCCGTCCTGCTCCTCGCCCTTGCCGTCCTCCTCGTGTCCGCGTGCCGCGAGATCAGTGAGACTGCGCCGTCGTCGACGGCCGGGCCCGTCTCGACGCCGCTGTCGCCCGCGACGCCCACCGCCCCGTCGACGCCCGAACCCGGCGCGGTCCTCTCCGCCACGCCCACGACTGCCACGCACCCGCCCTCGGCTGCTACCGCGACGCCCGTCAGCCAGCGCAGCGGGCGGCTTGCCATCGCGACACGCGTCGTGCTGGATGACCTGGACGTCCACCGGGCCTCCGCCCCGTCGCTGGCCGCCTTCGGGCCGGGCATCGTGTACAGCCGCCTGCTGCGGTTCGCATCCGGGCCGGACGTGCGGACGCCGAGCCTCGCCCTGGAGTGCGACCTGTGCGAGTCTTGGGTGTGGGAGGACTCGGCGACGCTGCGCGTCACGCTGCGGCAGGGCGTGCGCTGGCAGAGCGCCGCGCCCGTCAACGGCCGGGCCCTCTCGCCGCACGACGTCACAGCGAGCCTGATGCGGCAGCGGACGGCGGGCTGGCCCCACGCCGGGCTGCTGGCCAACGTCGCCTCCGTCGCGGTGCGCGGCAACGACGTGGTCTTCACCCTGCGATCGCCGGACGCCGACTTCCCCCTTGCGCTGGCGGACGGGCACACCAAGGTGCTGCCTTCGGAGCTTGCCGCCATGGACGACCTTGGCGTGGGGCCCTTCATCGGCACCGGGCCATGGGTCATCGGCGAGGTGCGTCCAGACCACCGCTACACCTTCACGCCGAACCCCGCCTACTTCGAGCCGGGCTTTCCCCTGCTCGAGAGCCTCGTCATTCGCGTCCTTCCCGAAGACGACGTTCGCGGCGCCGCCTTCCTGACCCAGTCGCTGGACGTGGACGAGGTGACCCCCGAGTACTTCGAGACCTACCGGGAGCGCAACCCGCAGGCCGGCTTCGTCCGTTACGAGCCCCCCGGCGGCGGCTCCGAGCTTGCCCTGAACGTGAACGACCCCGTACTGCGGGACCCGGCCGTCCGGCGGGCCCTCTTCATGGCGCTGGATCCCTGGTCGCTGAACAGCCAGGTGTGGCACGGGCTCGCGGAGGTCACCGGCGGCATGCCGTCGCCCTCACCCGACTGGCGCCTGTCCGAGGCCGAGTTGCGTGGCCTCCTCGCAGACCCCGTAGCCGCGAGGGAGCTGCTCGAGTCTGCCGGTAGCCCACCGACGACGCTGGAGCTGCTTGTGGCCGACTTCGGCGACCGGCACCTCACCTACAGCCGCGGCATCCACGAGCAGCTCAGGCAGATTGGCGTCCGGGTCGAGGTGCGCGACCTGAACCCGCAGGAGTACGCCGACCGCGTGTGGCGGCAGGGCGACTTCCAGGCCTACCTGGGACCGCTTCCGCCGATGAACGCGCCCAACAGCTACCTGATCGGCCTGGTGCGGAGCGGCTCTGCGGGCAACAAGACGGGTTACGGGACCTCTGCGCTCGACGGGCTGGTTGACGCGCAGGCGGGGGAGCTCGACCCGGCGGTGCGGCGCGGCATCGCCCGGGAGGCGGCGCTGATGCTCCTGGAGGAGGGGGTGCGCTTCACGCCCGCGGCGCAGGCGCAGGTGTGGGGTTGGTGGCCGAGGGTCAAGGGGCTGCACGTGAACTTCGCCAACCGCGAGTACCACTTCTGGTCCCGCGTATGGGTGGAGTGAGCCGGGGACTATGGGGCGTAGGCGCTCAGGCTCTGGTCGAGCGCCCACCAGGCCAGCAGCGCGCACTTGACGCGCACGGGGTAGCTGCGCACCGCGACGAGCCCCGTCAGTTCGCCCAGCAGCGACTTCTCTCCGTCGTCCATGGCCTCGCCGCGCATCATGCGGGTGAAGAGCGCCGAGAGGTGGAGCGCCTGCGCCGGCGTCATTCCCTGCACCGCCTCCGACATCAACGAGAGCGACGCCTGGCAGATGGAGCACCCCGCGCCCTCCGTGCCGACGGGCGAGAGGACGCCGCCGGTGAGCCGGGCGCGGAAGGTGCACTCGTCGCCGCAGAAGAGGTTGACCTCGGTGGCATCCACGTCGGGCGCGTCGACGGGGGAGCGGTTCCGCGGGTTGCGGTAGTGGTCCATGATGAGCGCCTGGTTGGCAGCGCTGATGGCGCCCCATCCCACCGCGGTGGGGGCCTCAGGGGAGCCGTCCTGTTCCTTATCGGCCATGGGCGCCCCGCTACAGCTCGACTTCCACGTCGCCGTCCTGCATCCGGACGGGAAAGCACTCGACGTCCATCACGGCGGGCAGCGTGAGCGCCTTGCCGTTGCGCACGTCGAAGTAGGCGAGGTGGCGCGGGCACTGGATGCGGAACCCGTCGAGGGCGCCCTCGCCCAGCGGCCCGTCGTCGTGGGTGCACAGGTTCTCGATGGCGTAGAACTGGCCGTCCACGTTGCAGACGGCCAGCGACGCCTTCGGCAGCTCCACGGCGATCGACGTGCCCGGCGCGACGTCGCCGACCCTCGCCACCTTCACAAACTGTCCCGGCATGTCGCTCCTTCTCTCCTACCGGCGTTGCCGACCGCCTACACGGCGGCTTCCTCGGGCCAGTCCAGCATCTGCACGTCGGCCTCCGACCCCGCGGGCATCTCGTCGAGATCCTCGGGGCAGATGGCGAGGCCGTTGGCGCGCGCCATGGACGTGAGCAGGTTGCTCCCCTGCGGCCCCGTCAGCGACGCCCACCATTGCCCGTCCTCCCATGTGACGATGGCCCGGGCGTACACGCGCCGCCCGTCTGTGTTGATGATGGGGTCGCGCAGCGTCGCCCGCACCTGCGGCTTGGCAAAGGTTGTGCGGCCCAGCATCTTGAGGATGGCCGGCCTGCAGAACTGCTCGAAGGCCACGAGGGCGCTGACCGGGTTGCCCGGCAGGCCGATGTGCGGCACCCGGCGTCCCTGAGGGGCATGGAGCACGCCGAAGGCCAGGGGCCGCGCGGGGCGCATTCGCACCGACCAGAAGGCGATCTCGCCGTTCGCCGTCAGCACGTCCTTGATGAAGTCGTAGTCGCCCTTGGATACGCCCGCGGTCGTGATGAGCATGTCCGCCGCGATGCCCTCGCCGAGCTTGCGCGCCGTGTCCTCCAGCGTGTCGCGGGCGATGCCGAGCATCCACGGCTCGCCGCCGTAGCGCCGCACCGCCGCGGCAATGCTGAAGCTGTTGGAGTCATAGATCTTGCCGCCGCCGGGCGCTTCCCCGGGCGCCAGCAGCTCGTCGCCGGTGGAGAGAATGGCGATGATGGGCCGCCGCAGCGTGGTGACCCGCTGCCGCCCCACGGACGCCAGCACGCCGATCTCGCCGGGGCGGAGGACGTCGCCGCGGCCCATGAGCCGCTCGCCGGTGCGCAGGTCCTCGCCGGCGGGCCGGACGTTGGCGCCCAGAGGCGCTTCCTGCAGGATGCGGATGCGGTCGAGGGCGTTGCCGGACGCCTTGCGCTCGACCTCGTCCGTGTCCTCGAAGGGCACGACGGCGTCGGCGCCGGGCGGAATGGGCGCGCCGGTCATGATGCGGATGGCCGTGCCGGGTTGCAGGTCGCGGTCGGGCAGCGCACCGGCCTGCACGTAGCCGATGACCGGCAGCTCGCGTGGGTCGTGCCGGCCCGCGCCGGCCACGTCGGCATGCCGCACCGCGAAGCCGTCCATGGCCGAGTTGTCGAGCGGCGGCAGGTCCAGCGGCGAGGTGATCTCCTCGGCGAGGGTGAGCCCCAGCGCCTCGGACAGGTCGACGTCCACCGGGCCCATCGGCGAGACGTAGGAGAGGATCTTCTCCAGCGCCTCCTCCACGCTCAGCATGTCCTCCTGAACGCTGCTGTGGTGGTGATGGGCGTGGTGATGCTCGTGATGCCGGTGGTGGTCGTGATGTTCGTGGCGCTCTGTCATCTTGCTACCCCTGCCGATGGATGGCGCCGAGCTCCCGCTCAAGGCGCGACAGGAGCCGGTCCATCGTGCGCTGCACCTCTTCCGCCGTCAGCGTGCGGTCCTGCGCCTGTAGCGACACGCGGTAGGCCAGCGAGCGGACGCCCGCGCCCACCTGCTCGCCAGCGTAGACGTCGAAGAGGGTGGTGCGCACGACGAGCGGGTGCTGCTCGATGATCTCCTGCACTCGCGATGCGGGCACGTCCATGCCGACGACCAGCGCCAGGTCTCGCAACGCCTCCGGGTACACCGACGGGCCGCGGAACCGGCGCTCGGCCTGCGGCACGACGGCCGTCAGCGCGGCCAGGTCAACCTCGAAGTAGACGGCGCCCTCGCCGCGCACGTCGAAGGCGTCCAGCGCCTCCGGGTGCACCTCGCCGAGCTCGCCGATGCGCTCGCCGCCCGCCGTGACGGCGGCGGCGCGACCGGGGTAGTAGAAGGGGTCGTCCAGCGGCTCGAAGGACGGCGTGACGCCGAGCCGGTCGCACAACGCCTCCAGCACGCCCTTGGCGTCGTAGAAGCCCGCCGCCACCTCAGCCGCGGCCCACGAGACCTGCGCCCCCGCGCCGCTGAGCACGCCTGCCGCCTTCTGCCGCTCGTTCGGCAGGCCTTCGCCGTAGAAGATGAACTCCACCCCCACCTCAAAGTACCACTGCGGGACGCCCTCATGGCGCTGATTGGCCGCCAGCGTGCGCAGCAGGCCCGGCCGCAGCGACGTGCGGAGGCACTCGTGCTCCGAGCTGATGGGGTTGAAGGCGCGCATGGGTGGCGCGGGCGGGTCGGCGCCACGGAAGGCCAGCTCAAGCGCCTGCTCGCTCACCATGGAGTAGGTGATGATCTCCTGCATGCCGATGGACGCCAGCAGGTCGCGCACCTCTTCCTTGACCGACTGTGCCGTGTCCGGGGTGCTCAGCGGTATGGGCGTCGCGAGGGGCGCAGTCGGAACATCGTCATAGCCGATGACGCGGACCACTTCCTCGACGAGGTCGTCCGCGATGGTGATGTCCGCGCGCCACGGCGGTGCCTCGGCCTCCAGCGCGTCGTCGCCGACGAGCCGGCACGCGATGCCGAGGGAGGTGAGCGTCCGAGCCGCCTCTGCCATGGGCACCGTCACGCCGAGCACCTTCTGCATGCGCTCGGCGGTGAGGGTGATGGTCTGCGCCTCGGGGCGGTCCGGGTAGACGTCGATGATGCCCTTGGCCGCGACGCCGCCTGCCACCTCCATCATGAGCTTCATGGCGCGGCGCAGCCCAACCGGCGGCAGGCCCTGACGCCAGCCCTTCTCGAACCGCAGCGACGCCTCCGTGCGCAGCTTGAGCTCGTCCGCCGTGCGGCGCGTGTTGAACGGGTGGAAGCTGGCGGACTCCAGCAGGATGGTGCGCGTCTCCTCCGTGACCTCCGTGTTGGCGCCGCCCATGACGCCGCCGAGGCCGACGGCCTTCTCCGGGTCGGCGATGACGACCATCGGCGGGGCGAGCTCACGCTCGACGCCGTCGAGGGTGACGTGCTTCTCACCGGGCCGCGCCTGGCGCACGATGATGCGCCGATCGGCGACCTTGTCGAAGTCGAAGGCGTGGAGCGGCTGGCCTGTCTCCAGCATGACGTAGTTGGTCACATCGACGATGTTGTTGATGGGACGCTGCCCGGCGCGGGTGAGCCGCTCCCGCAACCACTCGGGCGACGGGCCGATGCTGATGCCGGTCAGCAGGGCGCCCGTGTAGCGGGCGCACAGCTCCGGGTCTGCGATCTCGACGGTTGCCTGCTCCTCGATAGGCGGGCCGTCCTCGGGGTACGCGGCGTCCGGCTCGGCGACCTGCGTGCCGGAGAAGGCGGCGACCTCACGCGCGACGCCGAGCATGGAGAAGCAGTCGGGCCGGTTGGCGGTGACCTCCAACTCGAGCACCGTGTCGCCGAGGTAGTCGGCGAGGGGCGTGCCGGTGGGGGCGTCGGCCGGCAGCACGAGGATGCCGTCGTGCTCCTCGCCGATGCCGAGCTCCAGGACGGAGCAGATCATGCCCTCCGACGTGACGCCGCGGATCTTGGCGGCCTTCAGCGGCTCGACCTTGCCCGAGTGGGTATTGAAGAGCGTCGCGCCAACCTTGGCGAAGGCGATCTTCTGCTCCGCCGCGACGTTGGGCGCGCCGCAGATCACCTGCAAGCGCTCCTCGCCGATGTCGACGGTGCAGAGGCGCAGCCGGTCCGCGTTTGGGTGCGGCTGGATGTTCATGACGTGGCCCACGTAGCAGTTGGTCCAGCCGCCGATCTGCTCGACGCCGCCCACCTCGATGCCGGCCATCGTGAGGCGGTGCGCAAGCTGGTCGACGGGCGTCGTCACGTCGACGTAGGCCCGCAGCCAGGACAGCGGGACGTTCATTGCCATGTGAGGACTCCGGTCATGGTCTCTCCCTAGAACTGCCGCAAGAAGCGGGCGTCGTTGCTGTAGAAGTAGCGGATGTCGTCGATGCCGTGCTTGAGCATGGCGATGCGCTCCACACCCATGCCGAAGGCGAAGCCGGTGTACTGCGTGTGGTCAATGCCGGACATGTCCAGCACCCGGGGGTGCACCATGCCGGCGCCCATGATCTCGATCCAACCGCTGCCCCGGCAGATGCGACAGTCGGGAGCGCCCGCGCCGTCGCAGCTGAAGCAGTCGATGGACATGTCCACGCCCGGCTCCACGAAGGGGAAGAAGTCGCAGCGGAAGCGCACCCGCCGCTCGGAGCCGAAGAGCAGACGGGCGAACTCGTAGAGCGTGCCCTTCAGGTTGGCGAAGGTGATGCCCTCGTCGACGGCCAGCCCCTCGACCTGCGTGAAGTGCCACTCGTGCGTGGCGTCCGTGGCCTCGAAGCGGTAGACGCGGCCGGGCACGACGACGCGCACGGGGGGCTGCGTCGCCTCCATGATGCGCGCCTGCATCGGCGACGTGTGGGTGCGCATCAGCAGTTCGCGCTCGCCGTCGGCGTTGGTGTGGTCGAGCCAGAGCGTGTCGAACATGTCCCGCGCTGAGTGGCCCTTGGGGATGTTCAGCATGCCGAAGTTGTAGTGGTCGAGCTCCACCTCCGGCCCCTCGACGACCTGGAAGCCCATGCCGGTGAAGGCGCGGGTGATCTCCCGCATGGTCTGTGTGATGGGGTGCAGCCGGCCGAGAGCGGGGCGCCGGCCCGGCAGGGTCACGTCGAGGCGGCCCTCCTGCGCGGCCTGTGCGAGCTTGGCCGACTTCAGCTCCTCCGCCTTGGCCTCGAACTGGGATTCCAGCAGCGTCTTAACGTCGTTGGCCTGCACGCCGACAGTGCGACGCTCCTCGGCCTCCAGCGTGGCCATGGTGCGCATGATGAGGGTGAGGCGGCCCTCGCGGCGGCCGAGGTAGGCGATGCGCCAGGCCTCCAGCGTCGCCTCGTCCTCGACGCCGTCGAGCTCGGCCACGGCGACGGTCCGGATGTTATGCAGGGTGCCCAGAATCTCGGGTGCGGTGGTCATGCGGTCCTTTGCGGGCGCGGCGGGTGCCCCGACGTTCAAGGGGAATTCGGGGGGCAGCGGGCCGCCACAGCTACGGTATCGTAGCTCGCATTATACGTGACACGCGTATGGACGGGCAAATAATATGCACGTTTGACGTTAATAACGCAACGCGTTATTATCCATCCTGTGGAGAGCTTCCGTGCTGAAAGGTTCAAGGATGACGACGCGAGGCGCCTCTATGGTGGAGAGACGGTGCGTCGCCTGCCCCCGGAGATTCAACGGCGTGCACGGCAGAGGATCGAGGCGCTATTGGCAGCCGAGTCCCTCAGGGACCTCAGGTTTCCGCGTTCCCACAGGTTGGAAGGTCTAAGGGGCGAGCGGGCAGGACAGTTCAGCATCCGCATCAACGATCAGTGGCGCGTCTGTTTTGTATGGACTGAGCAAGGGCCAGTGGCGATAGAGATTGTGGACTACCACTAAGGAGAGCGGCGATGCGTATTGAACCTATACATCCCGGCGAGCACTTGTCGGAGATCCTAGAAGACCTCGAGATCTCCCAATACCGTCTAGCGAAGGCGATGGGTGTGCCCGCAGTACGGGTGAACGAAATTGCCCACTGCCGCAGAGGGATCACGGCAGATACGGCGTTGCGCCTTGGCCGGGTTCTCGACATGACGCCGGAGTTCTGGATGAACCTGCAGCAGAGGTATGACCTGGAAGTCGCGCGTGCCGCCACGGATGTGAGTGGGGTGAAACGGCTGGTGGACGTCGAGCCGGTGGAGGTCACAGCGGCAACGTAGATTCCGTTCCCCACTACCTCCTCCCCAGCAGGCTGCCGGGTTGGCATTGGCGGCAGTAGTCTGTGCGGTGGCCGTTGCTGGTGATGTGGGTGAGTTTGGCGCCGCACGATGGGCATGCTTCGTTGGCGCGGCCGTGGACTTTCAGGTGGTCGCGGACCTTGCGGTGGATGGTGTCGCCCATGCGCTCGCGGAGGAGGGGGACGGCGTCGGCGGGGACGCGGTAGACGGCGTCGTGGAGGGCGGCTAGCTCGGCGGGCGAGAGCGAGGTGCGCTTCTTGAAGGGGTAGATGCCCGCCGCGAAGAGGACCTCGTCGGCGTAGGCGTTGCCGATGCCCGAGACCGCGCCGCCGCGGGTGAGGACGCCCTTGATCTCGCCGCGGTAGGGCTTCAGCCGGTCGGTGAAGGCCGCCAGTGAGAGGGGTTCGTCCAGCACGTCGGGGCCCTGCTCGCCGAGGCGCGCGGCCTGCGAGAGCTGCTCCGGCAGCACGTAGTAGACCATCCCCATCTGGTCGTCGTCCGTGTAGCGGAGCTGCGAGCCGTCGGACAGGGTGAGCGACAGGTACGTGCGTGCCGAGACCCGCTCCGTCGGGGCGCAGCGCTGGAGCGCGCCGCTGAGCATCGGGTTCACCACGAGCGTCCGCCGCTCGCCGTCGGCGCCGCCGGACAGCTCGATGCCGAGGAACTTGCCGCGGCGCCAGAAGGCGTCGAGGGTGCGGCCCTCGATGTCCTCGGCAAAGCGCTCGAGCGGGGCGGCGAGGCTGCGCAGGACGATGGGGCGCAGGGCCTCGGCGCGCGTCACCGAGAGCCCGGTGAGCGTGCGCTCCAGGTACTCGCGGACGACGTAGAGGTCGGGCGCTTCAGGCATACGGTCTCCTTGCGCCGTGCCTTGCGGCGCGGTGGTAGTGTAGTATCATGCCCTGCAATCCGAAAGGGCGCTAAAGGAGCGTCGACCATGACCACATTGCTGCCAGAGACCTCGCCGAGGGCGGTGCGGGAGCGCATCCGCAGCGGCGAGTGGACGCGGCCCACGGCGGGCCTCGCGCCGGGGCGGGTGCAGGCGAATCTGGTGTCGCTGCCGCGGGAGCAGGCCTTCGACTTCCTGCTCTTCTGCCAGCGCAACCCGCGCCCGTGCCCGCTGATCGAGGTGATGGAGCCCGGCGTCGCCGAGCCGTTGGCCACCGCCCCCGGGGCTGACATCCGCACCGACCTTCCTTCCTACAATGTGTACCGCGAGGGTGTGCTGGAGGCCACCGTGCCGGACGTCCTCGACTACTGGCGCGACGACCTTGTCACCTTCCTCATCGGGTGCAGCTTCACCTTTGAGACGGCGCTGGCGTCGTCGGGGGTCCCGCTGCACCACGTCGAGGCGGGGCGCAACGTCGCCATGTACAAGACCAACGTCGCGACGACGCCCGCCGGGGTCTTTGCCGGGCCGCTGGTGGTGTCCATGCGGCCTGTCCCTCGCGAGCAGGTGGTGAAGGCCGTGCAGGTGACCTCGCGGTTCCCCAACGCGCACGGGGCGCCGCTGCACGTCGGCGAGCCGGCGGCGCTCGGCATTCGCGACCTGGCGTCGCCTGACTACGGCGACCCTCCCCTCATCCTCGACGGGGAGACGCCGCTGTTCTGGGCGTGCGGGGTGACGCCGCAGGCGGTGGCGGTCGCGTCGAAGCCGCCCTTCATGATCACGCACGCCCCGGGGCACATGTTCATCACGGACCTTCGGGACGAGGATATCGCCGCGCTATGAGCACGATCGAGGACATCATCCTGCGGTACGACAAGCGGGGCATGACGCCCCTGCGTCCGCACCTGCCCGCGGACTATTGCACCCGCGCCGCCCGCTGCGTGCTCGACGCGCCCGGCCGGGCGCTCATCGCGACGGGGTTCTACATCACCCGCGCCGGGGCGACGGAGACGGACGGCCCGCCGGGCGCGTACTTCATCGGCAAGGCGCTCGAGGCGCTGGGGCGACCCGTCACCTACGTGACCGACCGGCTGACGACGCCGGTCTTCGACGGCATCGTCGCCGCGGAGGACGTGGTCGACTTCCCCTTCGCGGACGCAGAGGCGAGCGAGGCCTTCGCGGTGGACCTGCTGGAGCGGCTGCAGCCGTCGGTGGCCATCGCCATCGAGCGGTGCGGGTTCACGGGGCCGGGCCGCTACCTGAACATGCGGGGGCAGGATACCTCCGAGCACCACGCCAAGCTGGACTACATCTTCATGCATCACGACACCACCGTGGGCATCGGCGACGGTGGCAACGAGATCGGCATGGGCAACCTGGCCGAGCAGATCCCGTCGGTGGAGCAGCTGCCGAACGAGCCGTGCGTCACGACAGTGTCGGAGCTGATCATCGCGAGCGTGTCCAACTGGGGCGGGTATGGGCTGGTGGCGGCGATGTCGCTGCTGGCCGGGCGCAACCTGCTGCCGTCGCCGGAGCAGGAAGAGGACATCATCCGCGCGATGGTGGACCGGGGCGCCGTCGACGGGGTGGCGTCCGCGCCGGTGTACGGCGTCGACGGGTTCACGCTGCAGGAGAACCGGCGGACGCTGGAGGCGCTGCACCGGCTGCTCGCCGAGCACGGCGTCGGCGAGTAGGGCGTCGGTCCCCCGCCGCGCCTGGGCCGAGAACACCCGAGTCCCGCTGATTCGTTTGGTCATCGTCTTGCGCCCTCCGTAGCTGCCGAGGAGGTTGTTTCCCATTTGTTTTGTAGCGGCCGTGTCGCATTTCAGATTCAAAACAGATTTTTTGCAAAAACACCTCCGGATCCGGTGAGCCGTGCAACCAGCGGCCAACGGCGCGACGGCGTGATAGGGGTGGGTCTGGCGGCCTGGTGGAGACGGTTGTGTGCGTGTTCCATGCGGGGAGGGTAACGGGGGCGCCGGCGTTCGCGCGAGGGGCTTGTGTCAGGGTGGGGGGCGGTGGGGGGCCGCTACTCGTCGCGATCCGGGTCGAAGGGCTTGCCGTCCACGAGGACTTCCTTGATGACGGCGTTGCCGCCGCTATCGACGCTGACCACCACCTTCACGTCCTCGGCGGTCTCGATGATGCGGCCCGTCCCCTCCGGCACGAAGTATGTGCCGATGCCGAAGTCGAGGTGGCCGGGACGGTCGATGCGGCCCTCGATGAAGACGTCGCCGACACGGGAGGGGAGCACTTTGCCGTATATCGCCGCCTTCCAGAGGCCCCCTTCTTCCCTCAACGAGACGTAAACGGTCTCGCCTATTGGATCGTCTTCCATGAAGGACGGCAGACCGGCGATTTCGTAGTCGAGTATGGCGTAGTCGCCCTGGAGGAGGGAGCGCGGGTCGACGGGGACGGTCTGCAGCACGACCTCCGTGCCGGTGCGCAGGGCGGCCTCGCGCACGCCGATGAAGCCGATCAGGAAGACAAGCTGTGCGGCGACAGTGACCCAGAAGGCGATGCGCACCCACGGCTTCATGGTTCGCCCTCCCTCTCGCGCATGGCGGCGAGCATCCGGCGGCGGCCGCGGTCGAGGAGGTAGCCGCCGGCCAGCAGGACCACACCGGCGCCGAAGAACACCAGCGAGCTATCGAGCAGGTCAATCGAGTACTCGAAGTAGCGAGTGATGACGTAGAGGGCAATCAGCGCGAGGGAGAGGTTGACGCGGCCCTCGTTGTCGTGCAGGTAACCGGAGGCCATCAGGCCCAGCGCCGAGAGGGCGAACAGGGCGTTGAACACGATGGGGTAGAACGGGTCCCAGTCGACGGGCGCCAGGCCCGCCGTGTGGGCGACGGCCAGCAGCACGGTGATGGCGGCGACCTCGGCGAGCTCCACCGGCGACCGGCCGCCTCGTTGGGCCCGCCACCACGCCAGCCACGCGGTCACGGCGATGGCGACGGCCGAGGCGCCGTAGGCCAGCGCCCAGTAGCCGAGCCTCGCCTCGCCGATGTCATCGACGTCGCGAAAGAGGTCGTGGAAGGTGAGTATGTAGAGCGCGGCGAAGGCGGTGACCAAGCCGAGCGCCTGGAAGAGGCCGCCGGCGGATTCCCAGCCCTCGAACAGGCCCTTGGCTTTGCCAATGACGTAGAGGAACGCGCCGAGGGCGACGTAGAGGGCAAGTCCCGCGATGGCCGACTCCGACCCGTCCAGACGGTCCAGCCAGTCCTGCTGCCGGAAGGCCACGGCGGCCAGGAAGAGCACGATGGCGAGGAATATGACGGGACGGGAACGGGTGACGCAGGCCAGGGGCGCGACGCCCAGGAACCAGAACAGCGAGAGGTTGGGGTCGTTGACGGGGACGTGGTAGATCTGGCCGATGAGGTGCACTCCGGCCCCGTAGATGATGCAGCCAAGCAGCACGAAGGCCACGGCATACGGGGTGAGGCCGGACCGCTGCCAAATGGCGTAGCTCGCGCCGTAGGAGAGGAGCACGCCGATGATGAGAGACGCCAGCTTGACGCTCCGCGGGATCTCGTCCCAGTTGGCGGCGAAGAAGGTGATGACGCCGAGGCCGATCAGGATGCCGCCCAGGATGGACAGCCCGGTGACGAGGCCCTGCCGCCTGCGGGACGTCTCATAGCCCGGCTCGTAGTCCGGGTAGCGGGCAAGGATTGCCTGCCCCTGCTCGGCGGTGACCGTCCCGTCCGCCTGCCACGACGCGACTTCCTCTCGCAGGCGGGAGACGAAGCGGTGGTTGTCGGCGTCGAGGGGTGTCATTGGTGGGTAGGTTACTGCATTAGGGGGCGGGGATGCTATCGGGTGGGGGTGGGCGTAGGAGAAGCGACAAATGCCCAATAGTCCTCTAGGTACGCGGTGGCGCTCCTAATAGTAGCATCCAGGCCAGACTCGTTCGAGAGAGTGATTCTTGCGTCTGAGAGAGCGTCTCGCTCTACGTTCGGCCAGTGACCGTGAAAGTCCTCAGGGGGGATGATGTTCTCGGCAAACAGTGCCCATCGCCAACTCCCGACAACCTCGCGCTGTGCATAAGAGCCGGGCAGCACCTCTGTAAAGAACGCCTCTTTGTCGACGGTAGAAAGGTAGGCCTCCCATTCCGGAAGCTGCCCCTCCGCCAAGTGGGCCCTGAACTGTGCTACCCGGTCCGCAATTTCGGCATCGTCAGCGGAATGGCCTGCGGCAGTGGCAGCCGTGAACAGAGCCCGGTTGAGAATGGCTGAAGCGAGCACGACAGTGTCAACGCCGTGTTGCTCAATGAGTTCAATTCGTGGCCCCATTAACTCACGCAGACCAAAGCTCTCGGGTATAGGGCCATCTTCGTTACTGGTCATACGAACTTCGCCGGACGCCAGAGTTGTCCCTTCAGGCCCGATACGAAACTCACTGTCGGGTACAACACGAGAGAGTGCATCTCTCATATGCTCCAAGTTCATAGCAACCTGGGCGCGCCCTGCTGCCATGTCGGCTGCCGTGATGGGGAGTCCGTTGACACAGGCCACGATTGTGGAGCTCCCGCTGAGCCTAGCTCCTCCGCTAAGTGCCCACTCACCCTCGGCTTCTCCAACATAGGCCCCAAGGCACTCGGCGTCACCCTGAGTACACGCTACGACCAGAACTATGCTCAGGCCCACTATCGAGCCCACTGCAACCGGGGCGAGACGGACCAGAAGCGTGTTCCGCATCGTGGCGGGCACTGCTGCCCCTACTCCAGGAAGTCGCGGAGCTTGCGGGAGCGGGTGGGGTGGCGGAGCTTGCGGAGGGCCTTGGCCTCTATCTGGCGGATGCGCTCGCGGGTGACGCCGAAGTCGCGGCCGACCTCCTCCAGCGTGCGGCTGCGGCCGTCGATGAGGCCGAAGCGGAGCTCCAGCACGCGACGCTCGCGCTCGCTGAGGGTGTTGAGGACGTCCTCGACCTGCTCGCGGAGGAGCTGGTAGGCGGCGGCCTCGATGGGGGCGAGGGCGGCGCGATCCTCGATGAAGTCGCCGAGGTGGGAGTCCTCCTCCTCGCCGATGGGGGTTTCGAGGGACACGGGGTCCTGGGAGATGCGGAGGATCTCGCGGACGCGCTCCGGGCTCTGTTCGAGGGACTCGGCGAGCTCCTCGTTGCTGGGCTCGCGGCCGAACTCCTGGATGAGGCGGCGCTGCTGGCGGAGGAGCTTGTTGATGGTCTCGACCATGTGGACGGGGATGCGGATGGTGCGGGCCTGGTCGGCGATGGCGCGGGTGATGGCCTGCCGGATCCACCAGGTGGCGTAGGTGCTGAACTTGTAGCCCTTGCGGTAGTCGAACTTCTCTACG
>JAPONS010000073.1 GCA_026713825.1 Chloroflexota bacterium
ACGCTTCCACCACCGCGTCCATGACCGGGTCTCCGATGAGGGTGTGAGCGATGTAGGTGTCCGCGGTCTCCTGGTCTATCAGACGGGCCTTCTCGTAGCCCGCCATGTAGTCAGACGGCACTTTCATTGGCCCACGTCCGTTACAACCTGCAAGCTGGGGGGCCGGGCGCTCTCTATAGCGGCGGCCATGATCATGGCCCGTTCAGCTATCTCTTCCGTCATGGCGAATGCACACCTGGCGAGATTCAGACGGCGGTTGGTCTGGCCGGCATCCCTCCGTACTCCATGGCCCGCTGAGCACCAATTGCTTCAACTACCGCGATTCTGGCTGTAGTTATGCCTTTACCAAAACCGGGGCGCTTCATCTTCGAGGGGGCGATGGCATCGTGGAGCGCGAGGTCTTCGCCACAGTCGTCGAGGAGAGTTCCGGCAAAATGCTCCACCGCACGTGCTTCGGCAAGCAAGGCAAACCCCTTGCCCGCGGCATTTCGCCGAGCGCTTCGTCCCTTCCGCAACATGAATCCAGCTGTTGCGAATGCCACACTCATGTTGACCTGGACGTCCATCGCGGTACCAAGAGATTCACTACCCATACCTGACGCCTATCCGACCTCTTTGCTGCCTATTTGCGAAACCGGCGGCTCCTCCTCCCACTATGACGACCTGATTCATGCCGTTACGCATGTACCTACCCGAGTCGGTAGCCATGGTTCTTGACAACTATCATAGTCGAATTTGCGCTTTTAGCAACGGGGAGAACCCGGTTTACTCATTTACAAGTAAGGCTTCTCGCGTTACGGCAGTCTCATCCCGTAGTCAGGTGGCCGAGCCCTGCCTCTGGCCCAGCGCCACACGGTGTGGCGATAGGTCCCCGACCGCCGGGCGACCTCCGACCATGACGGACCCGGATGCTCCTGGAACCGCTCCAGCCGCTTCGAGAAGTCGACGGGGAGTATGTGGGTGTTTCTGCTGTGGTGAATCCGCTGTCACCGGGGTGAACCAGAGGGCGCTGAACTGGGGCTGGAGGGCAGGGAGGCAGGCCCGCCCTCCGTTCGCCCTGAGCCCGACGAAGGGTTGCACGAACGGAGGGCGGGCCTGGCGTTTAGTAGCGGTAGTGGTCTGGCTTGAAGGGGCCGTCTTTGGGGACGCCCAAGTAGTCGGACTGGCGGGGGGTGAGCTCGGTAAGGTGGGCGCCGAAGCGGGCGAGGTGGAGACGGGCGACCTTCTCGTCCAGGTGCTTGGGGAGGGTGGTGACGGTCTTGCCATAGGACTCGGCGTGGGCCTGCAGCTCGAGCTGGGCGATGACCTGGTTGCTGAAGGAGTTGCTCATCACGAAGCTGGGGTGCCCGGTGGCGTTGGCGAGGTTCACGAGACGGCCCTCACCGAGCACGATGATGCTGCGGCCGGTCTCCTTGAACTTCCACTCATGCACCTGGGGCTTGATCTCGATCTTCTCGACCTCCTCATTGCGGCGCATGCGCTCGAGGCCGGCCATGTCGATCTCATCGTCGAAGTGACCGATGTTGCAGACGATGGCGTTGTGCTTCATGCGGCGCATGTGGTCGGCGGTGATGATGTCGGTGCAGCCGGTGGCGGTGACGTAGATATCGTAGTCCTGCTCGATGGCGTCCTCGACAGTGATGACGTCGTGGCCGAGCATGCAGGCCTGCAGGGAGCAGATGGGGTCAATCTCCGTGATGGCGACGCGGGCCTGCTGGCCGCGAAGGGCCTGGGCGCTGCCCTTGCCGACGTCGCCGAAGCCGCAGACGAGGGCCTTCTTGCCGGAGAGCAGCACGTCCGTGGCGCGCATGATGGCGTCGACGAGGCTGTGGCGGGTGCCGTAGAGGTTGTCGAACTTGCTCTTGGTCACGGAGTCGTTGACGTTGATGGCGGGGAAGAGGAGGGTACCCGCCTTTTGCATGTCGTAGAGGCGGTGGACACCGGTGGTGGTCTCCTCCGACACGCCGCGGATCTCGCTGGAGACGCGGCGGAAAAAGTCCGGGGCGGCGCCGTGGACGAGGCCGAGGAGGACGTGGAGGAACTTCTCGTCGGGCGAGGCGTCGGGACCGGGGTCGTCGACCTTACCGGCGTTGGCGTATTTGTGGCCGAGGTGGACGGCGAGGGTGGCGTCGCCGCCGTCGTCGACGATGAGGGTGGGGCCCTTGCCGCCCTCGAAGCGGAGGGTCTGCAGCAAGCACCACCAGTACTCCTCAAGGCTCTCGCCCTTCCAAGCGTAGACGGGCGTGCCCTGCGGGTCGTCGGGGGCGCCGCCGGGGCCGACGACGACGGCGGCGGCGGCGTGATCCTGCGTCGAGAAGATGTTACAGGACGCCCAGCGGACCTCGGCGCCGAGGGCCGTCAGGGTCTCGATGAGAACGGCGGTCTGGATGGTCATGTGGAGCGAGCCGGTGATGCGGGCGCCCTTGAGGGGCTGCTGCCCGGCGTACTCTTCACGGATGGACATGAGGCCGGGCATCTCGTATTCGGCGAGCTCGATCTCCTTGCGGCCGAAGCGCACGGTGTCCGGAGACATGTCCGCCACCTTGAAGGGGAGGTCGGAGAAGACCTGCTCCCCGGCAAAGACGGGCGCACCGGCGTTGGTGGACTGCGTCATAGGTTCCCCCTTGTTTTGGGTGAAGTGGATGGGGACAGTCTACACGAAAGCGGGAATATTGGAAATGTCGAAGGAGAGATGAGTGTTACCAGCGTTGTAGCGAATTATTGTTAGGTTACGCGTTCCTGCAGGGGAGTTGGCCAGGCGGGTGGTTTGGGTTTGTCGGGGTTCCTGCCTGCGCAGGAATGACGGGATAGAGATGGGGATTGCGGAAGGGTGGCGATTGGGGATGCCCCCCCCTGCACCACGTGGGCTTGCAGCCCCCGTTCACCCTTCGATTTCCCTCAGGGCGAACGGCCCCGCCCTTCCCCTCTTGATTCCTGTCGGCACAGGAGCGACGGGGTGGGGATGGGGGCGGTTGACATAGAGCGCCGACCCCGGGGACGCCTCGGGGCCGGCGTATATGACTGGTGAGTCGTGGCGGCTAGAGCTGGGCCTCCACTGCGCCGATGATGCGGTCGACCTTTTCGACAAGCTCGTCGAGCTCGTCTCGGGTGGTGCTCAGGGGCGGGGCGAGGTGCATGACGTCGCCCATGACGCGGCCAAGGATGCCTTCCTTGTTCATCTCGGCGGAGGCGAGTTGCGTGAGGTTGGCATCGGCGGGGATCTTCTCCTTCGTGGCGCGGTCTTTCACGAACTCAAGCGAGCAGAGGAGGCCGAGGCCACCGCGGACGTCGCCGATGATGGGATGCTCGTACATGGACTGGAGCTTGTCGAAGAGGTACTCGCCGAGGCGGGCCGAGTTGCCGACGAGGTTCTCGCGCTCCATGATCTCGAGGTTTGCGAGGCCGGCGGCGCAGGCGGGCGGGTTGCCGCCGAAGGTGATGAGGTGGCGGAAGGTGGCGGACTGGTCGCCGATGAAGGCGTCGGCGACGGGCTTGCTGGCGACGGCGGCGCCGATGGGGAGGTAGCCGCTGGTGAGGGCCTTGGCGACGGTGAAGATGTCGGGCTTGATGCCCCAGTGCTCAGTGGCGAACCATTTGCCGGTGCGGCCGAAGCCGGTGATGACCTCATCGCAGATGAGGAGGACGCCGTACTTGTCGCAGATCTCGCGGATGGTGGGCCAGTACTCGGGGTGCGGGACATGGACGCCGGCCGAGATGGAGATGGGCTCGGCGATGAAGGCGGCGACCGTGGACGGGCCTTCGGCCTGGATGGCGATTTCGAGGTCGCGGGCGCACTCGAGGTCGCAGGCGCTCATGCCGCGGCAGAGGCGGCAGCGGTACTCGCCGGGCTGGGCGATGTTGACGGAGTAGGGCATGAGGGGACCGTAGTCGGAGCCGGAGGCGACGCTGCCGCCGCCGAGGGTCATGTTCATGAACGTGGCGCCGTGGTAGGAGCCGCGGCGGGCGATGAACTTGAAGCGGCCGGGCTCGCCGTTGTTCTTGTGGTATTTGCGGGACATCTTGAGGGCGGTCTCGACAGACTCGGCGCCGCCGCTGGTGAAGTAGATGCGCGAACCCGGGTCGGGCGAGATGCCGGCGAGCTTGGCGGCGAGACGCGCAGTGACGGGGGAGACGGAGCCGCCGGGGGTGTAGGAGATCTCGAGCATCTGCTCGTAGACGGCGTCGGCGATCTCACGGCGGCCGTGGCCCGCGTTCTTGAGCCACATGCCGGAGATGAGGTCGAACCACTGCTTTCCGGCGGCGTCCTGCACGTAGGAGCCCTCGCCACGGACGACGAGCTTGACGCCGGTCTCGTCGGACATGTCGCCGGCCTGTCGGCTGTGCGGCCAGAAGTGGGCCGCGGCCATGGTCTTGATGTCTTCTACGTCGTAGGCGTCCAAGAGTTCTTTGACCATGGGTGGCCTCCTCAACAACATTCGGGGGACGGATGGATGTCGGGGTTCTGGCTTCATGATACATCGTGGGCGACGGCTTGCCCACGCGCACGCGGCAGTACGGTCGTCGTGCAAGACGCCAAGGGCGCTAGTCGATTAATGTCCAGGCAGCAGTGAGCATTGAGAGGATCAGGGCGACCGTTACTCCGATGGGAAGGAGACACCCTTGGCCGGCCTGACGTTGGCGAGAGCGGTAGGCCCACGGGAGCTCGCGGTCGCCGCCAGCCAGCCCCCAGACCCCAAGTCGCCGCTGCTGGGCCTCCACCTCGGCGGCCTCAAGGCCCAGCGCCTGACGCATTCCTTGGCCCTGACGAATGCGGATGCTGTAGGCATAGCCCTGCTGCACCATGGTGCGGTTGACAGACCTGCCACGGCCGTCCTGTTCATAGTAGAGCAGCCCAATGGCCCGGGCATAGCGGTCATAAGCGAAAGTCTCCATACGGAGGACGCCGCGACCGTTGCGAAGGAGGTCGTTGAGGGCGCGGGTGGCCTGTGGGCCAAGGGGCTGGTCCGACTCGGGGGCGTCGATGCCCCAGAGGCGGACGCGGGTAGCCTCACCACGGCGGCGGGTGCCAGCAGGGACGACGTCGACCGTGTCACCGTCGACGATGTTGATCACCCGGACGCGTTCCGCAGGGCGTCTGTTGCGCTGAGGCCGCACGTAGCTTACTACACCGCGATCGGCGCGAAGTTGGCGGTGACGGGCTGGTGGCCTTCGTTCAGTTCAAACGCTTCCTCTCGGTAGAGGCCGAGGGGCTCGAGGACGGGGGTGTCGGTATACCAGAAGACGACGGACTCCTCCGTGGCGACGTGCTCGTGGAAGGCCCAGGACGGGACGACGAAGGTGTCCTTTGCGCTCCAGTCGAAGCGGACGCCGTTGATGACGGAATAGCCGCTGCCGGTGATGACGTGGTAGACGACGCCGCCCGTGTGCCGGTGGGCGCGGGTGTGCATGCCCTTTGGGAAGAGGGAGGCGTAGCAGGCCATCGAGGCCATGGCAGGGCCGCCGGTCTGCGGGTTGGTGTACTCCAGGCAGACGCCGTCGAAGGGGCTGCCCTCGGTCTCTTGGGCGAGCCGCGAGAGGGCTTCGTAGGTCTGGGCGAACTTGTAGTTGATGAGGGGCGAGTGCAGGCTGCCCCGGCCCACCCACGTGGGCCGCAGGGAGCCCGAGGCGAAGAGACGCTGGGAGACCTCGGTGGGCTTGGTGAGCGGCTGGCTCTCCTCGGGGTATTCCTCGCGGAAGGTGGCGTCGAGGTGGTTTACCAACGTCGAGTCAAGACCGTCGAGCCAGATCATGGGGGCGTCGCCCTCGTTGCCGTGGTCGTGCCAGGTCCAGTTGGGGGTGGTGATGAAGTCGCCGGGCTCCATGTACGTCTTCTCGCCCTCGACGGCGGTGTATGCGCTGGCGCCCTCGACGATGAGGCGCAGGGCGGACGCGGTGTGGCGGTGGCTGGGCGCGACTTCGCCGGGGTTGATGATCTGCAGGTTGGCCGAGAGGGTGCTGGTGGCGGGCCCTCGACCGAGGAGGCCGGGGTTGGAGAAGACGAGCACCCGGCGCTCGGCCATCTCCATGGGCACGATCTCGGCGGCGCGGAAGAGCAGGGGGCGGAAGTCCTGGTACTTCCAGAGGTAGGGGATGGCCTTCGGCTGCGGGTCAGTGCGGGCGACCCAGAGCGGGCGGCTCTGGTAGCGCTTGGCCTCCTCGTAGAAGAGCTCAAGGTCTTCCAAACGGCTGCCGGAAATGGGCTCCTGTGCCATGTCGCACCCCCTTCTGCCTCGGTAGCGGAAGGCTAGCACCGGCGATGGGGGTGGTCAAGGCGAGGGGGAGACACGGTCGACGCCCAACGGAGCGGCTAGACTCCGGGCACCGAACTGATGTGGGCCTCGGCAGGGCGGACCGTAAAGTCCAACACCTCGGTTACTGCTCCCGCTTGCTCGGTGTCCTCATAGGCTCCGGTAGCGACAGCCACGTCGCCGGCGCCGGTGATGAAGATGGGACTGGCCTCACCAACCACCCAGTTGTTGATGACCAGCGACAGCCTCCGGCCTACTACTCTCACTTCAATTTCGTTGATCTCGCCTTCGCCCTGGCGCATGAGAGGAACTTCTTCTTGTCGCTCGAGAGCATTGGCAGGGCCTCTATTGCCAACATCAGTCCCAATTGGCGGCAAGCCAGAGGACAGGCCGACCTCCACGAATTCGTACGAGGCTATCCCGGGAACCCAGCCGTTGCTATGGATCAGGCAAGCGAAGGCCCTTCCGCCGGGATCTTCAGGAACGCGGATGAAGATGCCGAAACTGAAGGGGTGATCTTCAGCGTCATACGGGTTGACGAAACGCGCGGTGATGACAGCGTCAGCTACGGAGACCCCGGTGGAGAAGTATTCCAGCGTCCCGTTGCCGGGGTTATGAGCGAGCTGTATATCCATGGGCCCGAATGACCTCACGGGGGTGGGTAGCGGTGTGGGAGTGGGTGTGGCAACCGGGGTTCGGATTGGTGTCGGCGTTACCACCACGATTACCGGGCGGGGGGTTGGCGCCGGGACTGCCGTTGGCGCGGGCATGGGAGTAGGCGCAGGCGTTGGCGCCGAGGTCGGTATCGGCTGCGGCGCAGCAGTGGGTGACGGCCTTGGTGGGACAGTGGGCAGGGCGGCGACCGTGGCTGCGATACCAGCCTCGACAGTCGCGTCCAGGTTGGGCGTCGCGGTGGGGGTCACAGTGGGCAACAGGGCCAACACCGTGGCCTCGACATCGGGGTGCTGTTCGGGATCGTCTGGCGAGGTGCAGGCAGCGGCGGACAGCGCTATCGCCACAAACAGCACAAGAAGGGTCTTGCAAGTCGGTGAGCGCATCAATGGCTCCAAACCACAAGCAATTGCCTGATCAAAATCGGGACTCGTGACATCCAGCGGGTGCAAAAGAGCGCAGTGTCTTTTCGCCGCGAGACTTTCGCTGAGCAGCCAGCCTGCGAAGGGTGAGGACACTATTGCCCACCAGCATCCATGTGTCAAGAAGCCATTTGGCGCATTATTTCCACAAACTTGCCCATTCGCTTCGCGAGCACTGCCTACCCTGCTATACTGCACACCGTCAACACGTCAGCTACGCCACGAGGCGAGACATGAAGCGTGCACATCAGTTCTTTGGGCGGCTGCTCTTGGGAACGGGGGTGGTGATGCTGTTCTTCATCATCACAGACTTCACCGGGGCGAAGTTCCCCACATGGCTGCTGAACTGGACCTTTGCGGCTTTCGGGCTGTCGCTGGCCGGATTCGCCTTCACCTACAGGCGGTGGATGCCTGACGACCCGCCGCCCGGACCGCCCCCGGACAACCAGCGCAATGTGTAAGGAGGAGCCATGTTGACCCGTGAGGAAAACGACCTCATCACGCAGTCCGGGCGGGGGACGCCCCTGGGCGAGATGATGCGGCTGTACTGGATCCCGGCCTTCTACTCGCATGAGACCCGCGAGACCGACGGCACGCCGCTGCGCCTGAAGCTGCTGGGCGAGGACCTCGTCGCGTTTCGCGACAGCGAGGGGAACGTGGGCGTTATGGAGGAGTTCTGCCCGCACCGGGGCGCGTCGCTGGCGCTGGCGAGGAACGAGGAGCGCGGGCTGACGTGCATCTACCATGGTTGGAAGTTCGACGTGCAGGGCAACTGCGTCGACATGCCCTCGGAGCCGGCGGCGTCCAACTTCAAGGACAAGGTGAAGGCGCGCGCCTTCGCGACGCGCGAGGTTGCGGGCATCGTCTGGTGCTACATGGGCGCGGACGCGACGCTGCCGCCCTTCCCCTCGTTCCAGTGGACGCAGGTGCCGGAGGACCACCTGAGCGCCATCAAGACGCTGCAGGAGTGTAACTTCCTCCAAGGGCTGGAGGGCGGCATCGACTCGTCGCACGCCTCGTTCCTGCACCGATCGTACGGCGGCGTGCGGACGGGGTGGGGGAACCCGGTCAACGGGCTCATCATGGCCGACACGGCGCCGAAGCTGGAGGTGGAGTACACCTCCTACGGCTACCGCTACGCCGCAGTCCGGCAGGCGGGGCCGGGCGAGGAGTACGTGCGCATGACGCCGTACATCCTGCCCTTCTACAGCTACATCCCCGGACCACCGGGACGCACCAACGGCTTCTCCATCTGGGTGCCGCGCGACGATCACTCGTGCTGGCAGTGGGAGATCGGTTTCAACGAGGAGCGGCCCTTCACCACGCAGGAGCGGCATGACCGGCGCGAGCAGTTCGGCTTCCACGACCTGGAGCCGGGCTTCCGCAAGGCGCGCAACCGCGACAACTGGTACCAGCAGGACCGGGAGGCGATGAAGTCGCGGGGGTTCTCGGGCATCTTCGGGACGCGGACGCAGGACCACGCCGTGCAGGAGAGCATGGGCACGATCTACGACCGCACCCGCGAGCACCTCGGCACGAGCGACAGGGCCATCATCGCCATGCGGAGGCTGCTGTCGGAGTCCGTGCGCAACTTCCAGGAGGGCGTCACGCCGCCGGGGCTGGACCACGGCATCCCTTTCGAGCTCATCCGCGGCGACGACTTTGTGAAGCCCGCCGACATCACCTGGCAGGAAGCGCGCCCCCTCGACCCCGGCCATGCGCTGGCGCGGTAGGAGTCATCGAGCAGGGCTCCCGACAACCGGAAGGCAGGAGGACCGCCATGGCCAAGAACGGGTTCAGGGTGATTGACGCAGAGCCGCACATGATGGAGCCGCTGGAGATCTGGGTCGAGCGGCTGCCGGAGCCTTTCCGGTCGCGGACGCATGTGGTGCGGCCGGAGAACGGCGGCTTCCTGGAGGGCAGCAGCGGACGCATCGTGCTGGACGGGGTCGAGACGCCCAAGACGACCGCCAACCCGATGGTGCGCCGCCGCAGTCAACGCAGGGTGGCGGCTAACCCGGGGCTGATGAAGGTCACCAAGGACCCCTCGCCGGACGTCTTCCTGGAGGGCTTCGACATCGAGGGCATCGACATCGGCGTGTTCATGCCGACGGTGGCGATGGGCATGGTGCGCTACGACGACCTCGACCCGGAGCACGCGCTGGCGCTGTGCCAGGTCTACAACGACTACACGGCCGAGTTCTGCAGCGCGCACCCGGACCGGTTCAAGTTCTGGGCGTGGGTGCCGCCGCACGACGCCAAGCTGGCCGCGGGCGAGGCCCGGCGGGCCGTGAAGGAGCTGGGGGCGGTGGCGGTCGCGATGACGGGCGGCGCGGTCAACGGCAACCTCCTGAGCGACGAGCACTTCGACCCGCTGTGGCAGGAAATGGACCGGCTGGGGACGGCCTTCGGGATGCACGGGCCGCCGGCCAACTACCTGCTGCGGGACAACTACAACCACCGCTACTGGGGCAAGCGGAACATGGAGATCGTCGGCAACGCGATGGTGGGGCCGGTGCACGCCATGACGCAGCTTGCCGAGCTGACCATTGGCGGCGTGCTGGAGCGGTTCCCGAACCTGAAGCCGGTCTTCATGGAGGTCAACGCGAGCTGGCTGCCGTGGTTCCTCTGGAGGCTGGACGACAAGTGGGAGACCCACGCGCCCGACATGGACTACGAACTCTCTATGCTGCCGAGCGAGTATTTTCAAAGACAGGGCTACTGCGTGGTGGAGCCGGAGGAGGGGCCGATCAAGTTCGCCATTGACTTCATGGGGGCGGACCGGCTGCTGTTCTCGACCGACTACCCGCACTCCGACTGCATCTTCCCGGAGGCGGTCAACACGTTCCTTGCGCAGGAGCAGATCCCGGACGATGCCAAGCGGAAGATCCTGTGGGAGAACGGGGCAAAGCTCTTCGGCGTGGAAGCGCCGGTTGAAGCGGCGGCCGGCGGGTAGGGACGCTCTTGAACCGGCGGCTTGAACTCGCGGGCTGGATGCTGTGGCTGGTGGGGGTTGTCTTCTTCACAGTGTCCGGGCTGCGTAATGGCGATGTGTGGACGGTCATTGGCTCCGTGCTGTTCGGCGTGGGGATTGTCTGCCTGCTGATACCGCTGCTGAGGCGGAAGGGCGGGTAGCTTCCGCTAGGATCGCTCATCCAACTCCGCTTGGGCGGCGGCCAGGTCTTCGGGCGTGTCCATGTCGAGGAACGAGCTGCCGTCCGGGTCAAGCGCCTCAACCTCAGCCACAGTCAGTAACTCCACTGGCCCTGCCGCGACGAGGTCACGCATTGCCGCGCGGCCGCCCTCCAGCAGCGCGGCGATGCTCGGCGCGAGGGTGGTGGGGTAGACGCCGGGCATCGGCTGCGGGCCGTGCTCGGTTTCGGGCAGCGTCAGGGCGTCAGGGCGGCGGCGGGCGATGAGGGCATCGAGGAGCGCGGGCGCGAGGAACGGGGCGTCGCAGGGGACGGCGAGGGCGTAGGGCGTAGGGCAGACGAGGAGGCCGCTGTAGAGGCCCATGAGCGGGCCTCGGCCGGGCTCGGCGTCGGCGACGGTTGGGTGGCCGAGGAAGGCCATTGACTCAGCGTCATTGGTGACGACGATGACGCCGGACACGAGCGGTTCGATGGCGGCGATGACGTGCTCGATGAGGGTGCGGCCGCCGAGGGGCAGGAGGGGCTTGGGGGCGCCCATCCCGCGAGGTTGCGTCCACATTCGGCGGCCCGCGCCGCCGGCGAGGACAATGCCCGTGATCTCAGGATGGCCGGGCATGGCTAGGCCCCGTTGCTCGAGGGCCTCCACGTTACGATGGCCGTCCGGCGGGGGCGCACGCCCTTGACTATGAAGCCCTCCGGCGTCTCCTGCAACAGCTCGTCCGCGGCGGCGCGGAGGCGGTCGTCGGCGGCGGAGCCCTCCTCGACGCTGAGGCGGCGGCGGAGCTGCTCCATCGCGTCGTGGCGGTCGGTGTCGAGGACGGCGGTTTCCTCGGAGAACATGGCAACGTCGGGGTAGATGTCCATGGCCCAGAGGAGGTTGAGGACGTCTGGCAGGCCGGGGAGCGGGGTGGGCGCGGAGCCGTGGACGCGCTCGTAGAAGGGGATTTCCAGCGCGCCCGGCGTCTCCATCATCTCGACGACGACTACGCTGCCGGTGGCGTGTTGCTGCATCCGGGTGACGAAGGGGGCGGCGTCGGCCACGTGGTGAAGCACGAGGGAGCAGAGCACCATGTCGGCCGAGGGGGCCTCGGCTTCTTCCCACGCCTCGTTGATGACGGTGATGTTGGAGAGGCCGGCCTCCGCGGCGCGGGTCTGCAGCTGTTCGACGGAGTCGGGGGAGGGCTCGACGACGGTGACGTGGCGGGCGCGGGTCGCGAGGGGGAGGGCGTAGCGGCCCGCGCCGCCGCCTACGTCGAGGACGGTGGCGTCGTGCGGCAGGGCGGCGTAGAGGGCGTTCAGGACGGGGTCGTCGGTGCGGTAGGGGTCCTGGGGGCGGTTGGAGTAGGTGAAGCCGCCGTGGCCTCCGGGGACGTGGCCCCCGTGACCGTGGTCGCCATGGCCGTGGCCGCCGTGGCCGTGATCCTCGGCGCCTCGGAGGGCGGAGGACTCGCGCTCGTGGGCGAGGAGCTTCTCTTTCCAGGCGTTGATGGTTGCGTTCATCGTTGTGCTCCTTGGGGTGGGATTCACGCGTCGATTGTAAGAGGGAGCGCTTTGACCCTATTTCGGCGGCGCGTTCCCGGCCAGCCGTGCTTACCCAATGCCAGAGGCCGGGACGGATCAACGAAATGCCTTATCCGAGAAACAATGTGTATCTGGAATTGCCAGTTTTAGATACGGATTGTTTTCCAAGACAATTCATAGCTGTTTAAAGAACTCAATGTCCATGTTGGATGCGAGAGATTCATGTTGTGCAGGGCGCTGTCCATACGCAAAGGGTAGCGAGCGGCGGGGCGCTCGCGCAAGAGGGTGGCGGCAGGGTGGGGCTTGCAACGGAGTCGGATCCAGGGGGTGCATCGGGCGACCACGAGGGTCGGCCCTACGGCGCCTCCTTTGGTGCGGAGTACGTTCTGTGCAGGGCTTTTCTGGATACCGGCTTTCGCCGGTATGACGGTGGTGGGAGGGGTGGGGACAGAGGGGCCTTGAAGTGACGTACGCCAAAGCTGGTCAACCTACGTACTCCTGGAGATCCTTCCGGCTCCGCTCCAAGGCCAACATTCCGGGGTGATTTGGCTTCCGCTGGGCGAGTTCGTCCACGAATTGCAGGAGGCTTTGGGCGTTGGACAAATGGTGGGCTCTCCACCACTGGGAGCAGACATAGAAGCGTCCGGCGTAGAGCCTCTGATAGTACCGATCGCGCCCATCCGGGCTTTTCCTCCCTTCGGCTTGTGGGCGCAAAAGCGGGAAATTGTTAATTTGGAGACCCAATTCGTGTCTGCAGAAGTGCTCATCCATCAGGTTGCCCCGCTCAAACTCCTCAAGGAGGGTGGGGTGGTCCTCAAGCAGCGTCTGCATCAGATCGCGCACAAGAGGTTGGATGGTCGGGTCTGGGTTTGGCGACCGTGACTGGCGTCCATTGGGTTTGGGATTCTGCGGCTTGGCCACATCCAAGAGCTTGACAGAACGCATGAAAAGCTCGGCGGTGTCGCTCACGGCAGCGGCCTTTTGGAGGGTGGGCTGGAGAAGCCGCTCGGCAAAAGCGTCGTTGGTGAGGAGGTCCCACACGACCTCCGGGTACTCAGCCCCCAGGTTGTTGAACAGGGCTTCCAAAGGCTTCTGCACGCCGGGGTTGACCTTAGGCGAGGCAAAGGTGATGTGCAATTGCGTTTCCGTGGGGTGGTAGGCCTGGAGCGTCATCATGGTGCGCAGGAGTTTTTTAAGCACCCTGTTCTCCGGGCCGCCCAAGTAATTCAGGCCGGCCTCGTGGAAGGCAATGTCGATGGCGTACACACCGCCTTCCCTGTCAACTCCCATGACATCAATCTCCGCCTGCTGAATGAACTGGGCGGCGGTCTTTGTCTGCTTGAAGACTTTGCCCCCGGCGTCGTCAAAGCGCGCCTTCATGGCGGCGAACATTTCATCCAACTCGGCGTCGTCCATGAACCTGGGCCAGTGGGGAGAGGGCTTCCAGTTGGTCTGGACGAGCCAGCACTCCTTGACGTGGCGCAGGTAGGAATAGCCGAGGGATTCGCCGATTTCAATCTTCATGGGCGCTCCGTTCTAGCGAGATTTGGCGGCGGCACGGGCATTGGCATTGTAGAGGCGGGCTTAACGAGGGGGCAACAGGCCGGCCCTTCGACTGGCTCAGGGCGGGCGAGGTCTCCCTTCAGCGCCTCTGGATACCGGCATTCGCCGGTATGGTGGAGGGGGGCCACAGGGATCGCCCTTACAATAGGGGGCGTGTGGCGCGGGGTTGCGGGATGGGCTATGATTCGCGAAACGCGGAGTGACGGAGGTTTTCCATGGCTGACTACTCAATGGAAGCGTTTATCGAGGACGTGCGGCAGGTCTTTGCTGAGACCGATGACGCGAAGGCGCAGGCGCAAGCGGTGTGCGGGCACATGACGAAACTGCTGCAGGTGCCGAACCTGCTGGACGGCAAGCTGGACGTGCCGGAGACGGGCACCGCGACGGCGAGCCTGTACCAGGACGAGGACTACGGGCACCCGGCGCCGGGGTTCTGGCTGATGTGCAACGCGCAGGCCAAGGGCGGCGCGACGGGCGGCGTGAGCCCCCACGACCATGGCGCGTCGTGGGTGGTCTACGGCGTGTACCAGGGCGCGATCCAGCAATCGACGTGGCGGTGGGGGTTCCACGAGCCCGATCGGACGGCGCCGAACTTCGAGCAGGCTGCCAAGTGGGTGCAGAACCAGGGCGAGGTGGCCTTCTTCCTGCCCGGCGTCATCCACGCACAGAGGAACGTTTTCGATGGGACATCGGTCGTGGTGCGGCTGGAAGGGCAGAAGCTGACCGGCGTCGTACGGCACCGATACAACGCTGACACCGGCGCAGCCACGCTCTACGGCTAGGCCCGGCCGGCAAGAGAGCGCAGGCGTGACGGAAGGCGAGTCCACATCCGCGGCGCGGCGAGGTGACGGTGAGCCGCTTTGGGAGTTGGCCCGCTCTCGCGGGATCGACCGGCGGCAGTTCTTGCGGCTGATGCTGGCCGGGGGCGCGACGGCGGTGCTCGCCGCGTGCGTCGGGATGGAGCCGTCCGGCGGCCGGACTCAGGCTGCACCGACGCAGCCGGTTGGCGAGCCGGTCGCTGACTCATCCTTCTTCAAGGACACCGCTCCATTCATCGTGCGCGACGAACAGGGGTTGGAGGCACGGCTGGAGGAGATGCGGGGGCTCATTACGCCCAACAGCCACTTCTTTGTGCGGAACAACGCTCCGGCCAGCCTTGACGTAGAGGCCTCGGACTGGCGGCTCAGCGTCGAGGGGGACGCGGTCTTGGAGCCGGTGACGCTGACCTATGACGACGTCCGCAGCCTGCCAAACCACACCCTCATTTCGTACCTGGAGTGTGCGGGCAACCACCGGGCGATGTTCGGCATCCTGAACGGGCGGCAGTCGTCGGGGACGCAGTGGATGACGGGGGCCGTCGGGAACGGCGAGTGGGTGGGCGCACGGCTGTCGGACGTGCTGACGCTGGCGGGCATCCGGGACGACGCCGTCAGCGTGATGCTCGTGGGGCTGGACACCGAGGCGCCGGAGCAGGGCTTCCGGTTTGTGCTCCCGGTCGAGAAGGCGATGGACCCGGATACGCTGCTGGCGTACTCGCTCAACGGCGAGACGCTGCCGAGGGACCACGGCTTCCCCATTCGCGCGCTTGTGCCGGGGTGGGTGGGCAGCGCGAATATCAAGTGGCTGGGGCGCATCATCGTGTCCACCGAGCAGCTCTGGACGCGGAACAACACCACGTCGTACACGCTCATCGGCGACGCGTACCCGCCCGTAGGGGAGTCGGAGGGCGTGCCGGTGACGGAGCAGGTGATCAAGAGCGCGCTGGCGCTGCCGTGGCCGGCGGAGCTCGCGGCGGGGCGGCGGCGCATCCACGGCTACGCGCACTCGCCGGCGGGGCGGATCGCCCGCGTCGAGTGGAGCGTCGACGAGGGGCGGACGTGGGCGGAGGCGGAGGTGTCGCCGACGCAGCCGGACTACTCGTGGGCGCGGTTCGAGTTCGAGTGGGACGCGGCGGCGGGCGAGCGGACGATCATGACGCGGGCGACTGACGGCGCGGGGAATGCGCAGCCGGATGCAGCGCCGTTCAACGAGAAGGGGTACCTGTTCAACCAGCCGCTGCCGCACCCGGTGCGGGTGCGGTAGGGGCGGCCGTCCGGCGGGCTCTTTCGAGAGCCTCAGGGTGAACGACGCGGGGGCGGGTCAGCGGGCGAGGATGATCAGGGGCAGATCCCCCCAGCGGGGGACGCCGCCGGGGGCGGAGGCCCGGCCTGATGGCCGGCGGGCGATTCACGAATCGCGCGTACAGACCGGCGCGACTCCATGCGTCGGGGTTCCCCCACCTTCGCGGGGGCAGGCTCTGCCTGCGCAGGAACGACGGGGCGCTCAGCGCGAACGCCGCGGGGGGG
>JAPONS010000074.1 GCA_026713825.1 Chloroflexota bacterium
CTGCGGATCGCGGACCGGATGGAGCAGGGGAACATCGTGTGCCTGCTGGCGGACGGCGGGTGGAAGTACCTGAGCACGAACCTCTGGACGACGGACTACGGCGACCTCGAAAGCCGGGTCAAGGGCAAGATCTGGTGGTAGCGGGGGCTAGCTGAGCGTGCCCCAGGCGCCCGCGCATATCCCATTGCCGCAACTACTCTCCCAGATTTGCCAACATTCCCTGCGTTCTGTATCCTTTGCCCCGTCAATACTCAGGTTTCTTTGGGGAGATATCGTATGGCAGGCGTCGACCCCAATGCCTTCAAGGCGGCGGCTGGCAGCTTCGGTTCGGGCGTCACGGTGGTGACCGCAATGGAGGACGGCAAGGTACACGGCATGACCGTCTCGGCCTTTGCCTCCGTGTCACTGGACCCCACGCAGATTCTGGTCTCGCTGCGCACCGGCAGCCGGGTGACCGGCATGATCAACGCGTCTGGGGGCTTTGCCGTGAGCGTCCTTCGAGAGGAACAGCGGGAGATCGCCTCCCACTTCGCCACCAGCGGCCTGGAGCTGCAGGACGGCTCCTTCCCGCAGTTCGCGTCCATCACCGCCGTCACCGGCGCGCCCATCTTCGAGGGCTCGCTGGCCCACTTCGACTGCACCGTGGCCCATGCCTTCGAGTGCGGCGACCACATCATCTTCGTCGGCGACGTCGTGGAAGCCGGCTCCACGGACGGGGAGCCGCTCATGTACTACAAGGGCGGCTTCCGCGGAATTCGGGACTGGGCCGGCGGCTAGCTGCTCGCCGCCCGCCGTCTGAACAACCCATCGGCTGACAAGGAGACCTGAGGACGTGTCCATAGACATCAGCACGGCAAAGGGCGCCAAGACGGGCCAGGGCTACATCGAGAGCCTGCGCGACGGCCGCGAGGTGTGGCTCGACGGGGTGCGCGTCGACGACGTGACCACGCACCCGGCCTTCTCCGGCATGGTGCAGGAGATGGCGCGCATCTACGACCTGCAGTACACGGACGAGCTCCGCGACCTGATGACCTACGAATCGCCGGAGACGGGCAACCGCATCAGCTACTCCTACAGCCTGCCGCGAACGTACGAGGAGCTGATGGCCCGCAAGCGCAACAGCGAGATCTGGATGCAGGAGAGCTTTGGGCAGCTCGGCCGGACGCCGGACTTCTGCTCCTCCGTGGTGTGCGGCTGGTACGACATGCGCCACATCCTCGACCAGGTCACGCCGAAGCTGGCCGGCAACGCCGAGCGCTTCTGGCGCTTTGCCGCCGAGCACGACGTCGCCATGACGCACGCCATCGGCGACCCGCAGGTCGACCGGACGAGCACTGTCGCGGGGGAGAACCAGGCGCCGGGGAACGCGTGGGCCGGCGTGGGCGGCTACGCGATGGAGAACCCGGAGGACGACGAGGCCACGGCGCTCCACGTCGTCAAGGAGACGCGGGAGGGCATCGTGCTGCGGGGCGCGAAGCAGCTGGCGACGCTGGCGCCCCTCGCCAACGAGTGCCTCGTCTACCTCTCGGCCACCTTCTCCAACCGCGCCAACAACGAGTTCGTCCAGTGGTTCTCGGTGCCCATGAACGCGCCGGGCCTCGTCACCGTCTGCCGGGAGCCCTTCTCTGTCTTCCCGGGAAGCTGGGGCCACCCCTTCGGCGGTCGCTTCGACGAGCAGGACGCCATGATGTTCTTCGACAACGTGCTGGTGCCGTGGGACCACGTCGTCATGCTCTACGACGCGCCGACCGCCGTCCGCTACCTGGGGCGCATCAACACACTGGCAGGGTACAGCAGCAACATCCGCCTCTACGAGCGCATCCGCACCTTCGTCGCGGTGGTGACGATGCTGGCCAAGGCCAACGAGATCGACGAGATTCGCGGCGTGCGGGACATGCTCGGCGAGCTGGTCGCCTACGCCGAGATGATCCGGCTCGCCATCCGCGGCATGGACGCCGACGCGCAGGTGAGCGACGGCGGCCTCATGCTGCCCGGCGACGGCTTCTCCCTCGGCATCTTCGCGGCGCAGATCTCGAAGCGGGTGTTGGACGTGCTGCAGATCATCGGCGGCATGGAGCTGGTCTCACAGCCGAGCGAAAAGGACCTCGCCAACGAGGAGATCCGACCGTACCTCGACAAGCTGCTGCCGAGCAACGGCCTCGACACGCCCGAGCGCGTCCGCCTCTTCCGCCTCGCCTATGACGTGTGCATGTCAGCCTTCGCGACGCGCCAGGAGATCTACGAGTACTGGCACCGGGGCGACGTGACGCGCAACCGCAGCAACCTCTACGGCCGCTACAACCGCGGCCAGGTGGTCGACCGCATCAACGAACTGCTGTCGCGGCCGATGTAGGCCCTCGCGGACGCAGGGTTGGCCTGCGGCGCCCTCAGCGCTGTGCCGTCGGAGTTGCCGTCCGCGCCGCACATTGTAGACACGCTTATTGCGCATTCCTGCGTTTCCTGTTCAGAACAATCAGTCCAACAAACGCCAGGACCAGCAACGCGACGGCGGCCGGGGCAACCCAGACCCATGAGGAAGCAGTCCATGACGGAGCCAATGGCACGTCACCTGGTGAAGTCGGGACGGGGGCAACAGTCGCCGTCGGCGGCGGCGCCGGAACAGGGGTGAACGTTGGTGTGGGCACGGGCGTTGGCAATGGAGTAGGCGTGTTGGTAGGCGACGGCGTTGGGGTGGGCGTCTCGGTAGGGGTGGGCAACGGCGTTGGGGTAGGCGTATTGGTAGGGGTTGGCGACGGTGTCGGCGTTGGTGTGTTGGTGGGGGTCGGCGTTGGCGTCGGAGTAGGCGTCGGCAGCGCAATGCCACATGCGGCAGCATCGTTGGCCAAGAGGAATGCCGGAGACCAGTTGGAAATTGGCTGGCCATTGTGCCCACCCTGAAGAATCCTGACCATTAGGGTGACCCTGTCAATGTGCGGCCAAATCTTCTGCCAGAACCAGGGTTGATTGATTTCAATATGTCCTCCGTGGTCGCTTACGCGTACATCCAGGAACTCGCGATGTGCAGACGCAACCTTGCGAAACACCAAGGTGAAGTTGCTCCAGTCGGTCAGACCCTCCACCTTGAGGTCCAAAGTGGTCTCGTAGCTGCCCTGGGCATTGCGGGACATGCAGTATGGCGGCCCGGGACTGACGGACTCGATGGTGACTGGGTACTCCGGTAGAGGTGCGTCGTCTCGCGCCATCGTCGGCGTTGATGGCGGCGGCGGATTGTTGAACGGATTGCGGTAAACGAGCACCCGGCTCCGGTTTATGTCACCCATATACAGGTTGTCATTGCCGTCAAAGGCAGCAGAGTAGTACATTGAGCCGAAATCATACAGATACGCATTTGGGAGGGACTTGGGCTTTAGTGGGTCGTCGTAGACGCCCGCAAATCGGGGGGCCAAGTAGGCGTTGTATCCGACCACCATTCTGTTCGTACTGTCGAATGCCGGTTCCCAAGTGGCCGCTTTGAAGACAAACCATGAGGACGTGCCAATGATTTCTCTGTCCCAAATTGAGCCTATCGAGAGTCGACTGGATATCGGAGCTGAGTAGGTGTGGACACTCTTCGCATGTGGGTCAAATATGGCCTGTGAGTTCGCTGCGTGACCTGGAAATGGCGGGAATATCAGGAGCCGTTTGTTACCTTCAACTTCCAGCCCGTGATCGGAGACGTAGAGGTTCCCCTTCCTGTCGAAGGACAAAGCTCCCGGGGAGCACAGGACGTCCAGATGGTTGTCACTGTCAATCGCAGGCCTATGGTCCGGAGGAAATCGTCCCTGGTTACACAGGGCGCCAGTGGCATCCCACTGACCCAGAATCACGTCCACCACAGGGTTGATCAAGGGATCGCGAATTCGAACGACACGATGATTGTCCGTATCGCTCAACCAGAGGAATTCGCCATTCCCCTCCGGGGCGATCCCGAAAATGCGGTGCCCAAGAGTGACCCTTTGCTGCGTACCTAACACTGGGAAGGAAGCTCTCTCCCTCCATGTTGTGTGCAAAGGTACGGAGAATTCCGTTAACGGCAGCTGGTAGACCTCAAGGAATCTTCTTCCTTCAAATCCCAGCACCCACAGTCTTCCGGCTGTGTCAACCTTGATTCTGCCGCAACAGTCTTTCCACTCCTCATCGTGAGACTCCTCGCCAACCGCACCGTCGGCCGGTCGCCCATTGAACAGGTCTTCCAGCCCATTCCAGAACAAGAGCCTGCCAATGTCGGACACCACAAGCTGGTCCTGCCACACTGCAATCCCTCTGGCGGAGTGTATGCCGCCTTTATCCTTGAGATTGGGCTTGATTGGCGGGTAGAAGAGACGCCTATCAGCTGCACCAACCCATTCCTCTCCAGGGCTGAATTCAGGAGGAGGGAACCGAATGACCTCCGCATAATTGAGATAAACAGGAACAAGGACGTGACCGGTTCCGTCGATTCCCACACTGCCTGCCAACCAGCACATGCTTGGGTTCTCAGGTAACTGAAATAGGCGCTCGCCGCACTCGTGGACCGGCCTGTATGAGTCCTTCCCCAAGACGTGACGCACGGAGGCGCCTTCATGGTCCCATAGCTCAATCATGCGGTTGCCCGCGTCAACTACCCAAACCCCCCTGCCCAGGGGATCGATCTCCAGCGAGGTAGGGTTGTGGAAATTCGAGCCAAACTCCATGGCCGCCCGCATGCCGGAGACAAACGGCGGCTTGAAAATCAAGACCCTGTCGTTGATCGTGTCGGCCACATACAACCATCCGTTTTCGCCGAACCTGACAGCAGACGGCCCATGCAATCCATCCATCGAATCTCGACGCGCTGCGCTTCGGAAATTGGGTTGACCCAGGACCAGGTCAGCGGTTCCGGCTATCTCTCCGCTCCCAGGCTCTGCCGGAAACCGGAGAACGCGATTATTGCCGCCATCTGCCACCCACATGTTGCCCTGCGCATCGATTTCCACCCCGTTGCCGTACCAGTTGGTATAGCCCTGATTTGAGGGGGAGTGAAAGCACAAGGTAAAGGCAGAGGGAATTTCCCTTGCTCCTTGATTACACGCCATGCCTGAGAAGTCCCTCTGCCCCCAGACCTGGTCCGCGACTGCGTCCTCTGCCATCGGACTGTTGTATTTCAATATCCTGTTGTTGACCGAGTCAGGCACATAAAGGCTTCCGTCCTTGTCGACAGCCATGGTGACAAACGTATGCGTTTCGCCGGGGCTGAGTGCAATGTCGCGAATCCCGCAAAGCGTTTCTGCTGTTGCCACTGCTCGGTAAGGGAAATTCTGGACACTGCTATCACCGTTGCAGGCCGAGTAGTCATATCCAAACGGCTGTCCTATCACGATGTCGGCGGTGCAAGGGCCAATGCCTTCGTAACACTTCGCCAGGTCAATCCCCAGGATGCGACTGTTCCCAGAGTCCCAGACATACGCGGTTTCAGATTCAGTGGTGCGGTCTACGACAACGCCACCTGGGTTGAAGACCTTGAACGGGACCACTCTGTTCTCACCAATCTGCGAAAAGTCACGCTCCCCAATAATCACGTCCGCCCACAGATCACCGGCGATACCTCGGACCGGCGCCGTTGGCGGAAACGAGCCCGGTGAGGGGGTTGGAATGGGTGCTGGCTGTTCCACCGTGCACGCGTTGACTCCCCTTGCCACGTTGACGCGCGCGGACCAATTGGACAGCCCGTTCCCTTCCGCATCCGCTATGCGTACCCAGAAGAACATCAATGGAAACTCTTGGAGTTGCTCCTGAATCAGTCCTGTGTCCAGGGTAATTCGTTCTGAGCTCTCCCAGTTGACTTCGTCGTCGATGAGGACCGTGAATTCCCGGGCGTATATCCGTCGGAACTGCAGTCGGCCATTGGAAGTGGGGGCAAGGTTCTCCCCCGTAATGACCAATGTCCTTTCGCTGGTGTCCTCAGCGTTGAGGTTGATGCAACCGGGATGCTCAGGGGCCACCGAGTGGATTGCGGGATGCAGCTCCTGCGCACGCACAATGAACCCCAAATCGCCCCCCACAATGAGCGCCGACAGAACGACGGTGGCAAGAAACGAGCACAGAAGAACTGCCGCAAGTCCCAAGGGGAGTTTCCGGGAAACGCAGTTCATTTCATCGCCAACACTACAGCCGTCATCCGGTCACATCAGACCCCGCAAGGCATGACTCTCTCAGAATGCCCCGGCCAAGCGTACCGCGCATTGCACTGGAAGTCGACGCATGGGGTTGTAATGCCCCTTGACCCGGAGATTGTCTCCACCGCCCCCGCCCAGGGTGTATCATCCCCCCATCGCCGCATTGAGGAGGACGCCATGATCACCGGCATCGACCATGTCCACGTCACGACGTTCGA
The DNA here is from genome assembly GCA_026713825.1 of Chloroflexota bacterium. NCBI lineage: Bacteria > Bacillati > Chloroflexota > Chloroflexota bacterium. Next base: position 6,353 of record JAPONS010000074.1, read on the forward strand.
CATGGACAAGAGCATTGACTTCTACACCAACGTGCTGGGCTTCCACTTCCTGCGCCGGGTGGAGTTCGGGCCGGAGGACAACCGGCGGGAGCTTGCGTACGTGGGGATGGGCGACATCCTGCTGGAGCTGCTGCCCCCGCCGCCGGGCGTCGACAAGGTCGTGGGGACGGCGCAGCGGCCGCTGGCGCTGACGGTGACGGACGTCGACGCCGTCATCGCCGACCTGGAGGCGAAGGGCGTCGAGGTGACGACGCAGCCGCGGCCGGGCTTCTCCTTCTACGGCGTCACGGCCGTCGTCACGGACCCCAGCGGCCTGGCGATCGAGCTTCGCGAGTGGCGCGGCGGCGACGGCCCGCACTACGCCGACTGGCAGCCGGAGGTCGAGGGCGCGGTGCGGACGGGGTAAGGGTGCGGTTGGGCGACGCGCGTCGGGCTAGGCCCTATCAAACTATCGGCCCTGGGGATTACCGGCCGCCGGAGGCTCCAGTGAAGTAGTGGTAGGCTGACGCACACGGGCCAGATAGATGAGCGCCAAGGGGAGGATGAGGGACATTCCAAACGTCACGGCTGTCACTTCCAATGCCCAAAGGGAGGGCCAAGCCAACAGCATCCATACACCCACCAGCGTTGCTTGCACCGCCAGCAATGCAAGAACCACCCGCCTGCGGAACACGGCTTGGCGCGATGCAAAGTTGCCGAGCAGCCATGCGAGCACGCACCCTGTCACGAGGCCGATGCCCGCATTTACTGGAATTGCAAGGAGGGCCGCCATGCCCGCCGAGGGCGAATCAAGTGCATCCTTGATAGCTCTTTCCACCATGGCGCCTGGCAGTGCGTAGCTCTGGCTAACCAGGAACAGGAAGAACGCATGCGCAAGGCTGATCCCGGATGCCCGTCGCGCGAACACTACCAGTACGGGAAGCTGCGCCAGCCAGGCCACCAGCCCGAATCCGGAGAACGATAGCAGGTACTCGCTTATTCTCTCCTGGGGGTCCACGAACAACGGCGCAACGACGAGGAACGCGAACAAGAGCACGGCGCCGACAACGTGCGACGCCAGTCCGTAGCCCCAAACCAGCGTCAGAAACTCCCGGCCAAGGCGGCGCACTCGCGCATAGAAGACGCCCAACAATACCGCAGCGACAAGGCTCCCTGCAGCCCCATTCCCGAAGTAGTAATAGCGCCCATCTGTCAAGCCTCTGTCCCACAAATTGGCGCTTACGATGGTGGACAGGTAGCCCGCTATGAAACTGGCAGCGGGCACCGCCACCAGCAGGACCAGCTCCCAACGATAGGTGTTCGTAAAGCGGCTCGCGGGGGTCATAGCTTGACGGCTCCAGTGGTCCTGCCACCCTCCCCGCTGCTCCGGGCTTTCACACAGCATGGAGCAAGGACCATCTTCACTTCCATCCGGCATTATACAGGACGCATCCAACTGTACTCCGGCATGGGCGTTGTAATCCGACCAGCGACATCCTGCTGGAGCCGCTGCCCCCGCCGTCGGGCCATCGAACTGCGCGAGTGGCGCGGCGGCGACGGCCCGCACTACGCCGACTGGCAGCCGGAGGTCGAGGGCGCGGTGCGGACGGGGTAAGGCCTACCGCCAGCCGCCGCTGCCTACCGCCACCGCGCGAAGGCGAGGCCGCAGCCGGTGCCCGCCGGTGAGCGGTAGCCGGGGATGTACTCCAGCAGCTCCATGTTGAGGTGGTCGCAGGCCCCGGCGGCCGCGATCCAGCAGAGCACCTCACCCTGCGAACCCTGCATCCATGTGCGGGGCAGCCCGCAGACTTGCGCGGGCTGGCTCACGCCTTGGCTGCCTGGAACCGGGTCTATGAGACCGCCCGGCCCCACCAGGCCTTGGGGTATCTGACCCCGGACCAGTTCTATCAGCGGTGGCACGCCACCCACCCTGCGGGAAAGGAGGCCGTGTCCGATATGTCTTGTCCCCATGCACCTGATTGACAATGACAGCGCAGCCGGTGTATGCTTTCCAGTTGGTACTTTATCTCATTTATACCAACGTTGGATGTTTGCATTCGTCGGATAATTGCCATTGTTTATTAAATACGCCATCATGATTGCGACACCCTCGGCTGGTTGCAATCTATAATCAATACTTTATCTCAGTAAAATTTAAAGGAGGGTCCTATATGAACATTCAGCGCAAAGTGCCTGTTACCATCCTCACCGGCTTCCTCGGCTCTGGCAAGACCACCCTTCTCAACCGGATCTTGACTGAGGAGCACGGCAAGCGCATTGCCGTGATCGAGAACGAGTATGGGGAGGTCGGCATCGATCAGGCCCTCGTCATCAACGCTGACGAGGAGGTCTTCGAGATGTCAAACGGTTGTATTTGTTGCACGGTGCGCGGAGACCTGATCCGTGTGCTCAACAATCTCAATAAGCGCCGGGACAAGTTCGACTATGTGCTGGTGGAAACCACGGGCCTCGCCGACCCCGGTCCGGTCGCCCAGACGTTCTTCATGGACGAAGAGCTTCGCGCTGAATACTCGCTTGACGGGATCGTCACGCTGGTCGACGCAGCCCACATTGAGCAGCAGCTGGGCAGAAGCGACGAGAGCACGGAGCAGATCGCGTTCGCAGACGTTTTGGTCCTCAACAAGACCGACCTCGTCAACGGCGAGGCCCTTGACGGCCTGGAGGCTCGGCTCCGGGGCATGAACCGGATGGCGCGAGTCGTGCGCACCCAGCAAGCGGACGTACCAGTAGAAACTGTACTCGACCTCGCCGCCTTCAACTTGGACCAGGTGCTCGAGCGTCGTCCCACCTTCCTCGAGCCGGAGTATCCCTTCGAATGGACAGGAGTCTATTCCCTCGATGCCGGCCGGTACGAATTCAGCCTCACCGACGGACCTGATCCGTCGATGTCGCTGATCGTCGTGCCCGACCAGGGCGCCGATGACGCTGCCCTGCGTGTTCGCGCGGAGTGGTGTGTCCGGCAGTACGCTGAACCTGTGGAAATCATCCACCCGGGGGGAGAGATTCCTGTCGGAAGGCATGTGAACCTCCAGCTCGATTCCCCAGGACGCAAGTCGTTCTTCCTGGATTTCGATGCCCATGTGCAGGTCGGCCTCTACACCCAGCATCTCTCGGAGGAGTTCGATTTCCAACTGAGGAACGCGGATGGAGCAGTGGTCCCCGCCGAAGTCGAGCGAACCTGGGTCGCACAGCACGAGCACGACGACACGGTGGGTTCGATCGCTATCGAGAAGGACGGCGACGTAGACCCCGAAAAGCTCAACTCCTGGCTTATCCACCTGCTCCAGGAGCGTGGGGTGGACATCTTCCGAATGAAGGGCTTTCTCAGCTTCGCGGGGGAGTCGCGTCGCCACGTTTTCCAGGGGGTCCACATGCTCTTTGGCAGCCAGCCGGAGCGCGAATGGGGAGATGCGCCCCGCCGCAATCAGCTCGTCTTCATTGGCCGCAACCTCGATGGCCAGGCTATCCGGGAGGCATTCGACGCATGTCTAGTATAGATGTCGGCAGTCCGCTGGGCGTTCTTGGCCGGGGCTGGTCTGCGATGGTCGGCGACTACGCTATGGCCGGGGGGTGGAGCCGGGGCGGTGAAGCGCTGGTGGTCGGCGATGCCGAGGGTGGCGTTTACGCCTTTGACGGCGAGTCCGGCGAGACCGCCTGGGAGCGGCGCGGGGTCCATGACGGCGGTGTGCTCTCGGTGGCAGTCCACCCAGACGGAAGCGTGTTCGCTACGGCCGGCCAGGACGGACGAGTCTTGATCTGGGATGCCGCCGAGGGTCAGGTAACCCGGGCTATCGAGGTCGGAAGCGGTTGGGTGGAAAACGTGGCATGGTCGAAGGACGGCCAGAGATTGGCGGCCTCCAGTTCCCGCCGGGTCCACGCGTATGACAAGGACGGAGAGGAGGTCTGGCAGTCCGATAGTCATCCCAGCACCGTCAGCGCCATCGCTTGGTCACGTCGAGGGGAACTGGCAACGGCCTGTTACAGTCGAGTGACCTTCTTGGGCGCGGCCACCGGCAAGGCTCGCCAGACGCTGGAGTGGCAGGGATCCCTGGTGTCGATGGTCCTGAGCCCGGACGGGGACATCGTGGCCTGCGGCAGCCAGGACAACTCGGTGCACTTCTGGCGCCGCTCCACGGGGCAGGACTCCGAGATGTGGGGATATCCTGCGAAGCCGTCGGCCCTGGCCTTTGATGATTCCGGCACCGTTTTGGCCACCGGAGGCGGTGAGGCCGTGACGGTCTGGAGCTTCCGGAAAAAGGGCCCCGAAGGCACGCGGCCCGGCGTCCTGGAGTTTCATGAGCAACCCGTCTCGACGCTCGCCTTCGCTCCCGGCGCGATGCGACTGGCATCGGGGGGGCGCGATGGCGCAGTGGTTGTGTGGATGCTGAAGGTAAATGGAAGGGGCAGACCGGTAGGGGCGGAGGACCTTGGGGCCCCGGTCGCCCAATTATACTGGCGGCCCGACGGGCGCGCGCTTGCCGCCCTGGACGCCCGGGGTGGCGTGACGGTCTGGTCAATAGAGCAAGCCGAGGGCAGAATTAGACTTTCACGCCAAGCGCGGGGAGAGGTCGGGACGGGCGCGCGCCGTTCACCTTGAGCCTGTCGAAGGGCGCATCTCCTGCTACCGCCACCGCGCGAAGGCGAGGCCGCAGCCGGTGCCCGCCGGCGAGCGGTAGCCGGGAATGTACTCCAGCAGCTCCATCGTCAGGTGGTCGCAGGCGCCGGCGGCGGCGGTCCAGCACAGCACCTCGCCCTGCGAGCCCTGCATCCATGTGCGGGGCAGCGACGCGAGCTTGGCCCTATCGCGCTCCGCCATGCCCGCCAGCGCCAGCCGGTCCAGCTCCTCGTCGACGATGCCGACGCTGAGGCCGCCCGACGCGATCACGGCCACGCGCTCGTCGCCGGGCCAGACGCGGACGGCGTCGCGCACCGCCACCCCGAAGTCGTACAGCCGCTTGGGCGTCGGCTGGTTGGGCGGCGTGTGCACGTTGAGGATGATGGGCACGAAGGGCACCGACATGCCAGGCATCATCCGGTCCAGCATGAAGCCGAAGCCGTGGGCCATGCCCTCGCCCGCCTTCTGCACGTTCGCCGACGCGATGTCGAACTCGGCCTCGATGAGCCTTTCGACGAGGTGGAGGCCCATGGCGGCGTGGGTGGGGCGGTCGCCCTCCTCGTCGCCCCATGCCGCCGCCGACAGCCGCGCCATCTCGCCGGCGCCGGGCGGCGTTGCGCGCGGGATGAGGTGGTAGGAGTCGCCGTAGTAGACCAGCATTGCGGGGCGGTTGTCGCCCGCGATGTTCTCGTCCTCATCATCGCCCATCATGACGACGACGTCGGGCTTCGCCTCGGCGATGGTGTCCACGAGCGTCTGCATGTGGCGCTTGACGGCATCGTGCTTGGCCCGCATGACCTCCGGGGTGAGGTGGCCGGCGACGGAGGCGGGGGCCCTGGCGAGGAGCTCGTCGTAGTTGGTGGGGACGCCGTAGCGGTCCTTGATGCGGGCGCTCAGCTTGTCGCGCTCGCCGAGGGCGGGCCACATTTCGGGCGGCAGCGCCGTCATGGGGCTGCGGCTCGACCCGATGCCCAACACCACTTCCGCCATGGCACACGTCCTTTCCCTGCGCGGTGTGCGCTGTCCCCCGCCACGCCGCAACCCGCTTCGTGGAAGGCTAGGCCCGGCTCCGCCGAAGCGCCACGTACGTCACGGCCGTCGATGTTATCAGGCTCAGCAGCCCGCCAATGAGGATGTCGATGGGCACCAGGATCCCCGGCCAGTCGGAAAACGTCACAAAGATCGGCGCAATGTAGGTGGCGTACGCCGCGCACCCCAGCACAAAGCTGTTCTGCATCGCCTTGCGCAGGTTGTTCTCCTTCACCGCCGGCTCAATCGCCAGATAGCTGTTTGCGAGGGCGATCAACGCGAAAAAGGCGAGCAGGGCCAGCATCTCGCCGCCGCCCCACGTCTCCATCTGCTTGCCGAAGGTGTCGAGGATCTCCTTACTGCCGCTCGCCTCGTGGAGACTCTTGTACATGTTCACCGCGATGGGCGAGACGTTCCACACTACATCAACCACCGCGTACACCACAAAGGCCGCTAAGTACCTAACGTACTGCATACTCACCTCGCTGCCGGTTGACCGTCCGCCGCACCTTATACCATCCGCGGCGCGGTACGGCAACAGCCCCCGCGTGAAGTCCCTTCCTGCCCCTAGCTCAGCACCATGCCGCCGTCTATGTAGAAGGTCTGGCCGGTGACGTACGACGCGGCGGGGGAGGCGAGGTAGACGGCCATCAGCCCCACCTCACGGAGGCGGCCGACGCGGCCGAGGGGGATGCGGGCCGCCGAGCGCTGGTCGCGCTCCGCCAGCTCCTCCTCGGTCATGAAGTCGGTGTCCGGGAACTGTCCGGGCGCGATGGTGTTCACCCGCACGCCGTAGGGCGCCCACTCCAGCGCGACGGACTCCGTGAACCTGGTCAAGGCCGCCTTGCCCGCCGCGTATGCCGACATGTTGGCGGCGGCGCGCCGCGCGGCGAACGAGGAGACGTTGATGACCGTGCCCTCGCCTCGCTCCAGCAGGTGCGGGCCGAAGACACGGCACCCCTCAAAGGCTTCCGTAAGGTTGATGTTCAGGATGCTGTGCCACTCGGCGGAGGTCATGCCCTCGCCCTCGACGCCGGGGAGCGCCGAGACCGGCTTGCGGATGGAGTCGCCGGCGGCGTTCACGACGATGTCGATGTGGCCCATGTCGTAGATGGCCTGGCTGGCGAGGAAGTCCATGTCCTCGCCGTGGGTGGCGTCGACGACCAGCGCGACGGAGTGACGGCCCATCTCGCGGATGCGCTGCGCCACGCCCTCGGCGTACTTGTCGGTGATGCCGGTGACGGCGACGTCGGCGCCGCCCTCGGCCAGCGCCAGCGCGATGCCCCGGCCGATGCCGCGGCTGCCGGCGATGACGATAGCCTTCTTGCCCTCCAGGCTGAAGTCCGCAATGCTCATGGCTCTCCTTTGGTGTTGTGGTCCCGTCGGGCCGAGGGGCTGGGGCCTACGCGCCCTCTTCCTCGCCTTCCTCGAACTCCGGGATGGTGAAGACGCCGAGGTCCACACCCTGGTGGACGTGGACGATGTAGTCGTCGCGGGCGACGCCCAGGACGTCGACGAGCTCCTCGTCCACGGTCTCCACCAGGTCCTGGATGTGCTCCTGCGTCAGGCTCTCGGCGACGCAGAGGGTGGCGTGGACGACGCCGGGCGTGAAGTGGATGTCCACGCGGCCGATGGGCTGCTCGTCCTCGAGGATGGTGTAGCACTCGGAGTGCTCGGTGCGGACCTCGCGCTCAAAGTAGAAGCCTGGCACGTCCGCCTCCTTCCCTCGTGTCTGCGGTGTGGACACCCCACCGTTCACCCTTCGATTTCCCTCAGGGCGAACGGGCTGGCGCCGTCCCCGCAGGCCCACCCCTCTGGATCCCGGCATTCGCCGGGATGACGGCACGCTGGTTACGGGCGGGTGTGGCCCTTGCCGCGCACCACCCACTTGTAGCTGGTCAGCTCCCGCAGGCCCATTGGGCCGCGCGCGTGGAACTTGTTGGTGCTGATGGCGAGCTCCGCGCCGAGGCCGAACTCGAAGCCGTCGTTGAAGCCGGTGCTGGCGTTGACGAAGACGGCGGCCGCGTCCACCTCGTCGAGGAAGCGTTCGGCCGCCTCCGAGTCCTCCGTGATGATGGCCTCCGAGTGGCCGGAGCCGTAGCGGGCGATGTGCTCCAGCGCCTCGTCCATGGAGTCGACGACCTTCACGGAGCAGATGAGGTCGAGGAACTCCTGCCCGAAGTCGTCCTCGGTGGCGGCGGCGACGGTCGCGCCCGGCTGCGACGCCAGCAGCGTGGCGGAGCGGCGGTCGCAGCGCATCTCGACGCCCGCCGCGCCCAGCGTGCCCGCCAGCAGCGGCAGGACGCGCGGCGCGGCCTGCGCGTGCACGAGCACCGTGTCGAGGGCGTTGCAGACGGAGAACCGCGCGACCTTGGCGTTCGTGGTCACGGCGACGGCCGTCTCCGTCTCGGCGGTGGCGTCGACGTAGGTGTGGCACACGCCGATGCCGCCGGTGATTGCCGCCATCTGCGCGTTCTCCGCCACGAAGTTCACCAGCGAGGCGCTGCCCCGCGGCACGATCAGGTCGATGTAGTCCGACATCCCCAGCATCTGCAGCACCAGCGCGCGGTCCGTGTCCTCGACGAACTGCACGGCCTCCGGCGGCCCGCCCGCCGCCTCGATGGCGTCGCGAATGATGGCGGCGAGCACGGTGTTGGTGTGCACGGCCTCCTTGCCGCCGCGCAGGATGCAGGGGTCGCCCGCCTTGAAGCAGAGGGCGGCGATGTCGACGGTGACGTTGGGGCGGCTCTCGTAGATGACGCCGATGACGCCGAGGGGCACCCGGCGTCGGGTGATGACCAGGCCGTCGGGGCGCGTGTAGCTCTCGAAGTCCTGCCCCACGGGGTCGGGCAGCGCGGCGATGGCCCGCACGCCGTTGGCGACGTTGGTGATGCGGCGCGCGTCGAGCAGGAGCCGGCCCATGACCGCGGAGGAGAGGCCGCCCTCGCGTCCGGCCTGCAGATCGCGCTCGTTGGCCTCGACGATGCGGTCCGCCTGCGCCTCGAGGGCGTCGGCGATGGCGAGCAGGGCGCGGTCCTTCACGCCGGTCGGCGTGCGCGCCAGGGCGGGCGCGGCGGCGCGCGCAGCGCGGCCCTTGCTTTCGAGTTCGGGCGCTATTGCCGTTGCCATGACCTGCTCCTTAGCCGAGGGCTTCCCGGGTCTTCTCCGCCACCGCAAACCACGTCCCCAGCGGTTCGCCCGCGAGCAGCCTCGCGAGGACGTCCGGCAGGTGGCCGTCGGCGATGATGACGCTGGTGCCGGCGGACGTTGCGTCCCGCGCGGCGCTGATCTTCGTGGTCATGCCGCCCCGGGCCGTCGGTCTCAGCGGGCCGCTGACCTCGGCAGCGAGGGCCTCGAGGTCCAGCACCTCCGGGATGAGCTCCACGTCCGGGTGCACGTTGGGGTCGGCGGAGTAGAGGCCGGCGACCTCGCCGAGGATGATGAGCAGGTCCGCGCCGATGATGCGGGCCACCACGGCGGAGAGGGTGTCGTTGTCGCCGATGATGACGCCCTCCAGCTCCTCGTTGGCGACGACGTCGTTCTCGTTCACGATGGGGACGACGCCCAGCGACAGGAGCTCCTCGAAGGTGTTCTGCGTGTTGCGCCGCCGCTCCTCGTCGTCAACGTCGCCGCGCGTGAGGAGGGCCTGGGCGATGACGACGCCGCGCGCGCCGAAGAAGCGCTCGTAGACCCGCATGAGGCGGCTCTGGCCGATGGCGGCCAATACCTGTCGGAGGAGGGGCGTCCGTTCCTCCGGGTTGTCGAGGTTGGCAATGGAGGCGTCCCGCTCCTCCAGCGCCTGGCGGCCCGCGGCCACCGCGCCGGAGGTCACGACGACCACCTCGACGCCGCGGTCGCGCAGGACGACGATCTGGCGCACCAAGTCTTCCATGGTGGGGAGGTCGAGCTGGTCGACGGCGCCCGAGAGCAGGGCCGTCCCCAGCTTCACGACCACGCGCCGCGCCTCGGCCAGTGGCCGAAGGGAACCCGCACCGTTCGTGTCTGCCATAGGACGCCCCTTTGAGGATGTGCCCGAACATTATACATCAGGCAGCTACGGTGTGACGATTTCCGCAATCCTCGCCCCGTGCTACAATTGCGCCAATGGTCAGCTCGACGGGCGTTTCGCCGCCGCGCTGGCCCTATTGGCGTGTCCGCACCACATCGAGAAGGCAGGCATGGGACTCACCGGCATACTGGACCTCCTCGGCGAATCGGCGGCCCTGCAGGCGGCGTTTCGCGCCCTCGACAACGGCGGCGCGCGCACCCCGCTGCGCCTGACAGCCCCGGATGCGGCCCGTGGCTGGGCGCTCGGCGTGCTGAGCCGCAGCCTGCGCCGCCCGATGCTGGTCGTCACCGCCAAGCCGGAGGACGCCGACCGGATCTCGGACGAGATCACGACGATCCTCGGCGAGGGCGACGGCGCGCCCGCCGTGCTGCGCCTGCCGGAGAGCGAGGCGCTGCCCTACGAGCGGCTGGCGGAGGACGAGGCCGTCGCCCACGACCGGCTCGGCGTGCTCTCGGCTCTGCTGGAGGGTGGCCGCCACGGCGGCGGCCGCGGCGAAGGGTCGCCGGGGCTGGTGCTGGTGGCGTCGGTGGCGGCGCTGTGCCAGCGCACGCTGCGGCCGGACCAGTTCGAGGACACAACGCACACGCTGGCAGTGGGGCAGCGCGTGCAGACGGGCCCACTGCTGATGCGGTGGGCGGCGATGGGGTACGTCATGGAGCCCACCGTCGAGACGCCGGGCGCGGCCAGCCGGCGCGGCGGCATCCTCGACATCTACCCGCCCAGCGCGGCATCGCCCTTCCGCATCGAGCTCTTCGGCGACGTCATCGAGGAGATCCGCGCATTCGACCCGGAGACGCAGCGCTCGGCGGCGCCGGTGGCGAGCGTCACCGTCACGCCCGCGCTCGACCACCCCGTCGACGCGGAGGCGCTGGAGGCCATAGAGGAGCTGCTCGACCCTGAAGCGGTCGACGCGGACCCGCTGGCGCGGATGCGGGAGGACGTCGAGCGCATGGGCAGCGGGCAGAGCATCGGCGAGGCGGCGTTCTACGCGGGATTCCTCATCGACGGCAGCCCTCTCGACTACCTGCCGCCGGAGGCCGTGGTGGCCGTGCTGGAGCCGGACCGCGTGTCGCAGGAGGCCGAGGCGCTGGAGGAGCAGGCGTCGGCGCTGCTGGCGGCGAAGGTGGCACGACGCGAGCTGCCCGCGGGTTGGGTCTCGCCGTGGTGGCCGTGGAGCGAGGTGCTCGAACGCATCGAGGGCCATGCCTCACAGCTGCACCTGGAGTGGATGACACCCTCGACGGCGGGCGGGGCGGGCGGGCTGCAGGCCGTGCCCGCGCCGGGCTTCTGGGGGCGGCTCGAGGCCTTCGCCAGCGACATCGCCGACCGTACGCGGGCGGGGGAGCGCGTCGTCGTGCTCTCGCACCACGCGGAGCGGCTGCAGGAGGTGCTGCGCGGCTACGACGTCGGCGCCGCGCTGCTGACGGACGTGCACAGCGCGCCCTCGGCCGGCTCCGTCACCCTCGCCGCAACGCCGCTCACGGAGGGCATGCGGCTGGAGCTCGACGGCGGGGCGCTGACGGTCTTCACGGACACGGAGGTCTTCGGGCACGCCAAGCGCCGCCGCACGCTGCGGCGCCACGCCGCGCGCCGCGAGGCCTTCCTGACCGAGCTCGTGCCCGGCGCGTACGTCGTCCACATCGACCACGGCATCGCGCGGTTTGCGGGGGTGCGGCGGGTCGCCACGGAGCACGGCGAGCGCGAGTACCTGACGCTGGAGTACGCGGAAGGGGACAAGCTCTACGTGCCCTCGGAGCACCTGGACCGGGTCACGCCGTACGTCGCGCCCGGCGACGACTCGCCGACGCTCACGCGGCTCGGCAGCCAGGAGTGGTCGCGGGCCAAGGAGCGGGCGCACCGGGCGGCGCGGGAGATGGCGGGCGAGCTGGTTGCGCTGTACGCGGCGCGGCAGGTGCTGCCCGGACACCCATTCTCGCCGGACACTCTCTGGCAGCACGAGATGGAGGACGCCTTCCCCTACGCGGAGACCCGCGACCAGCTCGAGGCCATCGACGCCGTGAAGGCGTCGATGGAGACGCCGCACCCGATGGACCACCTGGTCTGCGGCGACGTGGGATACGGCAAGACGGAGATCGCGGTGCGGGCGGCGTTCAAGGCCGTGCAGGACGGGCTGCAGGTGGCCGTGCTCTGCCCGACGACGGTGCTCGCGCAGCAGCACTACGCCACCTTCGCCGATCGCCTCAGCCCATACCCCGTCCGCATCGAGGTGCTCAGCCGCTTCCGCACGCCGCCGGAGCAGGCGGCCACCGTCGAGGGGCTGCGCTCGGGCGCCGTCGACATCGTCATCGGCACGCACCGGGTGCTGTCGAGGGACGTGGAGTTCAGCAAGCTCGGCCTCGTGGTCGTCGACGACGAGCAGCGGTTCGGCGTCGTGCACAAGGAGTGGTTCAAGAAGCTGCGGCGCGAGGTGGACGTGCTCACCCTGACGGCCACGCCCATCCCGCGCACCCTCTCGATGGCGCTGGCCGGCGTCCGCGACATGACGACGGTGCACACGCCGCCGCAGGAGCGCCAGCCCGTCCGCACCTTCGTGTGCGAGTACAGCGACAGCGTGGTGCAGGAGGCGCTGCTGCGGGAGCTCGACCGGGGCGGGCAGGTCTTCTTCCTGCACAACCGCATCCGCACCATCCACGAGTGGGCCGACCGCATCCAGAAGCTGGCGCCGCAGGCCAAGGTGGCCGTTGGGCACGGGCGCATGGACGAGGAGGAGCTGGCCCGCGTCATGAGCGACTTCATGGAGGGCAAGACGGACGTCCTCGTCTCGACGACCATCATCGAGGCGGGGCTGGACCTGCCCAACGCCAACACCATCCTGGTGCACCGGCCGGAGATGCTGGGGCTCGCGCAGATGTACCAGTTGCGGGGGCGCGTCGGCCGCGGTGCGCGGCACGCGTATGCCTACTTCCTTATCACCCCCGGCATTCCGATGACGGAGGCGGCGCAGAAGCGGCTGAAGGCCATGCTGGCCTACCAGGAGCTGGGCGCGGGGTTCCGCATCGCCATGAAGGACCTCGAGATCCGGGGCGCGGGCAACATCCTGGGCGCGGAGCAGAGCGGGCACGTCCACGCCATCGGCTTCGACCTGTACACGCGGCTGCTGGAGGAGGCCGTCTCGGAGCTGCGGGCGGAGCAGGCGGGACAGCCCTTCACGCCGCGCGCGGACCTCGCGCAGGTCTCCGTTGATCTGCCCTTGGAGGCGTACATCCCCGAGGACTACATCGCCGACCTGCCGTCGCGGCTCGGCGCGTACGGGCGGCTGGCGCGCGCCGCCGACACGGAGGAGGCGGTGGTCATCGGCGAGGAGCTGCGCGACCGGTTCGGGCCGACACCGGAGCCGGTGCGGAACCTGGTGTACGCCGTGCGCATCAAGGCGCTGGCCCGCGCCGCGGGCATCGAGACCGTGGCCCGCGAGAGCGGCTCCATCGCGCTGCGGCTGCGCCACGGCGTCGGCGGGGCTGCGCCGCTGCTGCAGCGCGAGCTGGGCGCGCACGCCCGCGTCGGCGACGCGCTGGTGCGGGTGCAGGTGAAGGAGGGCTGGACGGAGACGCTCGCGTGGACGCTGGAGCGCCTGGCGGCATTCCGGGAGCGCGTGCTGGAGATGGCTGGGGGTTAGGCCGGCCGCGAGCCGCCGGAGAAACCGAGGATCTCCAGAAGGTCTCCGGGTGCCTCCGCTACGAGGTCAGGGCGCGTAATCCTGACTCTCTCTTCGCCGTTGGGGATGCCCCACGTGGCGAGGCAACTCCAGCATCCCGCCGCCTTCGCCGCCCTAATGTCGGCCACACTGTCGCCAACCATCAGCGCGCGCTCAGGCGGGACGCCCAACCGGTGCAGCGCCTTCAGGACTCCCTCGGGGTCCGGCTTGGTCCTGGTGACGTCGTCGATGCCGATGAGCACGGGAATGCGGCCGGTGAGCCCCAGCTCTTCCATCTCGACCGCGGCGCCGGCCACGACGCCGTCAACCTCATAGGACCTGTACTTCTGGGTCACGACCGCCATGGGAACGCCGCGCCGCTCGAGCTCGCCGAGGACCTCGTCCACGCCGGGGAACATCTGCACCAACCCGGGGGCCTTCGTGCTGTAGATGCTCCTGTAGCGGTCATAGATGTCTGTGGGCTTGCCGTGACTCTCCGCCAGCATCGCAAGGGACTCCCCGAGGGTCATGTCCGTCAGATTGAGAAGGAAATGCCCGGCGTCCACGCCCGCGATGTCGACATCGCGGAGCGTCTGCGCCAAGGCGTTGAGCCGGACGGGCAGGGAGTCGACGAGGGTGTCATCGAAGTCCCAGATGACAGCGGACACGCGCAGGGGCATTTCAGGGCGTTGCAAGGGACCTCCGGCAAAGGGGGGTGCGTATAGTTTACTCACCTGCTCCCTCACGTTGACACCCCACCCCCTGCATGGTACGCTCACGGTTGGCACGAATCGTCTCGGAAGTTGTGGGGAGGACCCTGATGATTGAAGTTACCGCCGAAGCTGTTGAGAAGCTGAAGTCCATCATGGAGGACGAGGAGGCCGAGGAGGCCGCGCTGCGCGTGGTCGTGGTCCCGTCCGGGCAGGGCGTACAGTACATGCTCACCTTGGAGTCCGAGCAGAATGAGGACGACGTCCTCACCGTCATCGACGGCGTCCGGGTGCTCATCGATTCCGACAGCGCCCCCATCATGCAGGGCGCCTGCATCGACTACGTCGAGGACCTGATGCGCAGCGGCTTCACCATCAACAACCCCAACGTCGCCACCGACTTCGGGTGCGGCTGCGGCGGCAACTGCTCCTGCGGCGGCCACTAGCCCCGACACTCCCAGCGAACAAAGGAAGAGGCCCCGGGCAAGCCGGGGCCTCTTCCTTTCGGGTTTCCCCTGCCTCGCCCTGTACTAGACCCTGATCTCCTCGTCTTCCTCGTCCTCAACCTCTTCATCGTGGAGCGCGCGCGCGGGGCGCTGCGGTTTCACGGCCGCCGGCGGGTCATCCCCGGCGTCATCACCGCCCAGACCGTCGTCAGTGAACGGCGCCCAGCTCGTCATGGATTCGAATTCAACGTCCTCGTCGAGGCCCATGTTCATGTCGGCGACGTAGGCCGGGACGGCGCTGCCCGTCGGCGGGAAGGAGACGACGCCGTTCATCTTCGCCGACTGGTACGTCTCCCGCACCACGACGGAGATGCCGTCATGGGACACGGACGCCACGGCGGCGACGTACTTGTTGCCGCCGTCCTGCAGCCTGATGAGCCGCGCGGCGAGCCGAGGGTCCAGCCGCCCCAACTGCCGGCCCGTGCGGTTGAGCACGGCAACCGTGTGGCCGTCCACCTCGAGTTGGACCACGTCGCCGTTGTGCACCTGCCCGAGCACGGACGGTGACGGCAGACCGATCAGCGCCGTCGTGATGCTCTTGCCCGACTCGTCCAGGAAGACCTGCGGCGCAACGCGGCGGGCCGACGCCACGATGGGGGCGTCCTCCATGCCCGCCATGCGGTCCAGGTTCTTGCGGGCAATGCCGTTGGTCGGCGCAATCTCCAGGCTGCGGCCCAGCGCAACCCGCGCCTCCGAGTAGCGGCCGGTCTCTGCCAGCGCCTTGCCAAGGCGGTTCAGCGCCTCGACGTCGTCCGGGTAGAGATCAAGGATCTCCCGGTTCAGCACCACGGCGTCCTGCCACTTGCCCCGGGTCGCCAGGGTGATGGCCTCGTTGGCCTTTACTCTCTGCAGTTTTGATCTATGCTCCACGTGCAGCGCTCCGTACCCTCGCATTGGAGGGGCATTCTACGGCGTCCCGCTCTGCGGCGCCAGTCCCCTGTCCGCCTCTACAACTTCCCCTGCCGCACCAGCGCGCGGTGCTCGATTGCCGTGCAGCGGTCCATGACCACGTCGAGGCCGTGTTCCGCTGCCCGGGCGGCCGCCTCGTGGTGGATGACGCCGAGCTGCAGCCACAGCGCACCCGCACCCACCTTGACGGCCTGCTCGGCCACAGGCGGCACTTCCTGAGAACGTCGGAATACATCGATAAGTTCCACATGGAAGGGGATTGCTTCCAAATCGGGGTAGCTCCGCTCGCCCAGGACCTCGTCGATCATGGGGTTCACGGGCACGATGCGGTAGCCGTTCGACTGCAGGTAGGCGGCGACGCCATGACTGGGCCGCGAAGGGTTGGGAGACAGCCCCACCACCGCCACCGTCCGGCACTCGCGCAGGATCTCCTCAATGCTCCGCATCCCGTCCCCCCTTTGCGCCTACGGAATACCCCCAAGGTGAGGCATGTGTCAAGTAGCTGTCGCGCCATTTATGCGGATGGAGTGACATGGTTGCCGCAACGGCGCGTCCCGACGCCCCCCGCCAACTGGACACCGCACCTGCGATGTGCTTCCCTTGAAGTGATGACGACCGACGACCGCGAACCACCGGGCAAGCCCCTCGTCGAGGTGGTCTTGCCGGCCTACAACGAGGAGCAGGACCTCCCCCGCAGCGTCGAGACCCTCGTCGCCTTCCTGCGCGGGCAGCCGCAGTACGCGTGGCGCGTGCTGGTGGCGGACAACGCCTCCACCGACGGCACGCTGGCGACGGCGCATGCCCTCGCCGAGGCCAATCCCGAGGTGGAGGTCT
Source organism: Chloroflexota bacterium (assembly GCA_026713825.1). Lineage (NCBI taxonomy): Bacteria > Bacillati > Chloroflexota > Chloroflexota bacterium. The sequence goes on from JAPONS010000074.1 coordinate 22,677, forward strand.
TCCATCTGCCGCAGAAGGGGCGCGGGCGCGCCCTCCGCGCGGCGTGGCTCCGCAGCGACGCCGACGCCGTCTGCTACATGGACGTAGACCTCTCGACGGACCTGGGCGCGCTGCCGCCGCTCATCGCGTCGGTGCTGGACGGCGGCTATGACGTCGCCACCGGCACGCGGCTGGCGCGGGCCTCCCGCGTCTACAAGCGCACGCCGAAGCGGGAGTTCACCTCCCGCTGCTACAACCTGCTGATCAAGGCGATGTTCTGGACGCGCTTCTCCGACGCCCAGTGCGGGTTCAAGGCGCTGGACCGCGCGACCGCGCAGCGGCTGCTCCCGCTGGTGCGGGACAACGCCTTCTTCTTCGACACGGAATTGCTGCTCATCGCGGAGAAGCGCGGGCTGCGCATCTTCGAGGTCCCCGTCACGTGGACCGACGACCCGGGCACGACGGTGCGGGTGGTGAAGACGGCGATGGAGGACATCCGCGGCCTCCTGCGGCTGCGCTTCGGCGGCATCCCCCGGCTGCCGTAGGGCCGGCGGCCGGCTGTGCGACCCCCACCACGCCCTCGGCGCAGGGGGCACGGCGACGAGCGCACAGGCGCGCGCAAGCGGGCAATTGCCGGGACACGGGCGCTTTCCATGCGGCGACGGTAGCGGTCACCTTTGCGTCCGTGCAATGGGCCCGTGTCAGGGTGTGTCGGCGAACCTCGGCATGACCCTGGTGGCGAAGGCCTCCAGGTTCTTGAGGGTCTTCTTCAGCGGCATCCCCATGTGTGCGAACTCCACGAGCAGGTAGTCGAGGTTGCAGACCTCCTGCAGCTCGTGGACCTTCTCGATCACGTTGTCGGGCGAGCCGACCAGCAGCGTGCGCGGCTCCAGGAAGTCCCAGTCGAGGTTCACGCTCGGGTCGAGCTCCTCGTCCGGGTTGGTGAAGACCTGCCGGCCGCGGAACGGGTCGTTGAAGATGAAGGCGGACATGATGCCCTCCTCCGCGTCGCGGCGGGCCTCCTCCATCGAGGACGCGACGTAGGTGGAGCGCATGACGCCCTGGTCCTCGCCGATGCGGAACGTGCGCCCCTCCAGCTCCGTCCTGATCTGCGCGTAGAGCTCCATGCGCTGCCTGACGCGGAGCGGCGGGGGCTGCCAGTAGCAGGCCTTCAGCCCCATCTCGGCCGCCGTCGAGACGGAGCGGTCGGTGGAGACGGTCATCCAGAGCGGCGGGTACGGCTGCTGGAAGGGCCTTGGCGTCACTCTGAGCCTCGTCACGCGGTCGCCCTCCTGCCACGCGGGGTTGGACGGGAACTTCGGGTGCGAGAAGACGGTGTCGTCGACGGGGAACGTGTAGTTCTCCCCTGCATGCGAGAAGTACTCATTGGTCCAGATCTCGCGGACGATCTCCACCGTCTCGCGGAACAGCTCCCGGCTCTCGGCCTCCTTGCGCGGGTCGGCGTTGGGGTGGAACTGCGGGCCCTCGTACGGCCAGATGCCCCTGCCGAAGCCGACCTCCACGCGCCCGCCGGTCATGTTGTCGAGGATGGCGATGTCCTCGGCGAGGCGGATGGGGTGCCACCACGGCGCGATGTTCGCCATCTGCCCGATGCGAATCCTCGACGTGCGCGCCGCGAGGTCCGCGCCGAGCAGGATCGGGTTCGGCAGGTCGCCGGCGGCGTAGGGGCCAAAGTGGCGCTCGCCAAGCCAGATGGCCTCGAAGCCGAGCTCCTCGGCAAGGACGGCCTGCCGGCGAATGTTGTCGATCATCTGCGCGGCGTTGGTGGCCTCTCCGGCCGACGCTGCAACGGTTGTGAACGCCGCGAACTTCATGCCTTCGCCCTCCCATGGCCTGAGCGTGGGAACGTTCGCATTATGTCGAGGACAAGGAACGGACAGGGCCGCAGCTTTGCCCCTCGGATGTGTTGATGATACATTGCGCCAGATTACCGCAAGGAGAGGCAACATGCCATCAGGCGAGAACCGGGGGCTCGTCCAGACCGTGCTGGGCCCCGTGCCGCCGTCGGAGCTGGGGCCCACGACGACCCATGAGCACCTGTACATCGACTTCTCGTTCATGTACCGCCCGGCGCAGGACTCGCCGCGCCCGGAGCTGGCGGACGCGGCCATCGCGCTGGACAACCTCGGCTGGGTGCGGCGCAACTACTACAGCAACCACTTCAACCTGACCCTCATGGACCTGGACACCACCATCGCAGAGGTCAAGAAGTTCCGCGACCTGGGCGGGGGCGGCATCGTGGACGCGACGTCGCTGGGCATCGGGCGCAACCCTGAGGCGCTGGCGCGGATCTCGCGGGAGTCGGGCGTCCACGTCGTCATGGGCGCGGGCCACTACGTCGCGGCCGTGCACCCGGCGGACATGGACCAGCGCACTGCGGAGGACATCGCGCGGGTCATCGTCAGCGACGTCACCGAGGGCGTGGACGGCACGGGCGTCCGGGCTGGCATCATCGGCGAGATCGGCTGCACGTGGCCGCTGGCGGCGAATGAGCGGAAGTCGCTGACGGCGGCGGCGATGGCGCAGCAGGAGACGGGCGCGGCGGTCCTCATCCACCCCGGCAGGGACCCCGACGCGCCGATGGAGATCCTGAACGTGCTGGCGGACGGCGGCGCGGACCTGTCCCGCGTCATCATGGGGCACCTGGACCGTACCATCTTCGAGTCCGACGGGCTCCTGGCCGTCGCCGCGACAGGCTGCTACCTCGAGTGGGACCTGTTCGGCAACGAGGGGTCGTACTACCCGCTGGCGGAGCTCGACATGCCGAGCGACGCGCAGCGGCTGGGGTTCCTGCGGCGCATGGCGGACGCGGGCTACGGCGACAAAATCGTCATCGGCCAGGACATCTGCCACAAGCACCGGCTGGTCCAGTACGGCGGCCACGGCTACGGCCACATCCTCGAGAACATCGTGCCCAAGATGCGCCGCAAGGGGTTTTCGGAAGAGCTGGTTCACGCCATCACCGTGGACAACCCGGCGAGGGCGCTGGCGCTGGTGTAGGCACCAGAAGTCGGCGCGCCGTCAGGCGGCGCAGCGCTCGAGCGTGCGGGGGTGAGCCGCCTGCCATGTTATAGTGTTTTCATGCGTTCCATTGAATTCAGAGAGCTTGGGCTTGGCCTGAAGACCATTGCCTGGATGTTGTTCGTCAGTATTACTGCCGGCATATTTCTCGCCTTAGTTTTCTCCACTATGCTCTTAGCACTGGCTGCGCAGATGCTCGGGCTATCAGGCATCCACGAAGCCATTGATGCCCTATTGAAAGTGAGGGACCCGCTACTTCCGATAGTGACACAGCTGTACTCAGTGTGGTTTGGAGCCCAAATTGCGAGTCTTGCGTTTGGACGTGTTCTTGGCACACTCCTCCCACCAGCTTTCAGCAGGGTGTTGCAGCCCTCCCTCTGTTTCGGTCTGCTCCAGAGCCTCAGCTGGAACTACCTAACTAGGTATCCCATAGTTTTTGCTTCATCACCGAAGTCCCAAGCGGCTCTCTGGCTTCTTCGCCGTCCGGGTAGCATCTCTTCGAACACCTCCACAGCACTAGCCGGCGCCGATCCCCTGCTGAACTAAGCCGAGTCCTCACTCCGCACTTTTCCCGGCACTTGCAAATACTGTGCTGCAATCTTGCCGACGAAGTCCGAATTGGAGGACTCCATTGAATAGTCGTTTTGTATTTGCCATGCTTGTCGCGCTGCTGGCACTACTGGCCCTTTCTCAAGGTTGCGGACGCTCTGAACCACCGCAGCTTCCACGTTCAGTACCAGCGGACGGCCTCTACCAATTCCTTGCTGACGAATACGCCAGCAACTCCACTCGTCTTCAACTAAGGATTGAAGAACGCCAGCTTTTCTCAATACTACTGGTGATCACCAATATCGATGAGAACAAGGTTCAGCAGCATCTGCGGAAGCCCGCACTCGAGATGGATTCTTACGTAGAGTGCGAATTCAAGAATCGCGAACAGGTTCGCCAATTGAACAAAGGTAACACCATCGAAGTGTACGGCTTCCTGAAAGACGCATTCGCCAAGAATTTCGGGCTGCAAAACAATGCCGTCAAACTTGGCGACTGCCACTATGTGACATAGCGTATTGTCCTAGTCACCAACGGGGTGGCACACAACTAGTGGCGTGCTACCCCGAACTAACCTTTGCTCAATTTGGCCCAGAGTCAAGTTGTCACTGTTGCATTTGGCAAAAGGGAGGTCACAGAAAGAAGAAGGGGCCGGCGCAATGCCGGCCCCTCCGCATTTCGCTTAACGCGACAGCCTAGATGCCGAGCTTCTCTGAGAGCATCGCGCGCATCTCCTCGACGGTGGCGCGCTGCCAGGCGGGGTAGCGCTCGAGCGTGCGGGGGCGGGCCGCCTGCCGGACCTGCGCCTCCTCGGCGTCGGCGGGGAGCTCCTTCCGAGCTTCCTCAACGAACTGCGCGCCCTCGGCGTAGCCGATGGCCGGGCGCTCGATCCAGTGGCAGAGGTAGTCGCCGCCGCTGGTGTAGAAGACGACGGTGGGGATGGAGCGGAACTCGCCGCGGTTGAGGAACTCGTCCATGATGTCCAGGTTCTCGTCGCGAGGGAAGACGCGGAGCTCCATGCCCGCGGACTCGGCGATGCGGGTGAAGACGGGGAGGCCGCGGTAGACGTCCGGGCACCAGTCCTCGCCGATGACCATCATGCGGGCCGCGCCGCCCTCCATGCTGGCGGCCTTGCTGAAGAACGCGGCGTCGTCCGCGGTCATCGAGTCGGCGGCGGTCTCGGTGTACTTCTCGAACATGTCCTTGTTGACGTTGATCTGCGCGATGTAGTCGGGGTAGGTGAAGCCCTGCCCGTATCGCTCCTGGGTCACGACGCTGGTCTGCTCTGCCATGGTTTCCTCCTTTTTACTGCTCCTGCCTGCTGTCTTCGGGCCCGGTCACGCGGGCCTGTACTAGAAGATTTCTCAGCCCGACTCGCCGTTGAAGCCCTCCTCCACGCGGCCGTCCGGGTAGACGATGACGGGCACGGCGCTGCCGTACTCGCGCGCCTCGTCCATGTACGTCTGGTTGTCGTCGATCATCCGGTCCTCGAAGTCGATCCCCTGCTCGGTCCACGCAACGCGCAGCGCCTCACACGTGGGTCAGGTGCGCAGGATGTAGACGATGGGGACTGTCGCCATGGCGGCCTCCTGAACATAGCTGGACTACGGCTGGCGGTGTTGTCAAAGAAGATGGTACACGACGGGGCGGGGGCTGTCACGGCCTTGCCGGGGCGGTCGGCTATTGATTCGTAATGGCAGTTCCTGGGGCGTACAAGGGTTGACACGGATTGTCGCGCGTGCATCATGCACTTAGAATTATTAGAAGAACGCTCTATCGCTTGACCTTGTCAAGTGCGATAGACCATATGCAACAAGGTTGCCAGATGGAGACACTACCACGATGGTAGCGTAGCGGTCACGCACAAGACGTGAAGTAGATACCTTGTGCGGGCCGCTTGTGTTTTGTTCCACACAAGACACATGAAGGGGAAGGCAGCAATGACAACAATTCCGAACGACAAAATTCAAAAGGACATCTTCGACACTGAAAGGCGTGTCCCCATCTTTTACGCAAGACTCCCTGAGCTTCTGGCCACCCACCCGGACGAGTGGGTGGCCTTCGTAGAGGGCGATGAGTGGTTCTTCGCAGAAACGTTGTCATCGCTCCTGAATGAACTTGATGCTAAGGGGAAACGGCGCGACACCGCTCTCATTAGGTCATTGGCATCCCGTCGTGACATCCTGATCCTGTAGCAATGCCGACAGGTCATTTCGACGAGGGAGAAGCTCCGAGGATAGGAGGAAGGCTTAGCATCCCCTCTTTGACAATTTCTGGACACATCGACTTTCTTGTTGACACGGGGGCCGACAACACCGTCTTGTTCATTGATGACGGGGACAGGTTAGGGCTGCCATACAACAAGCTGCCGCCGCCAACACCCGGCGCTCGCGGCGTTGGCGGCCCCGCAGCCGTATCCATCGTTGAAGCAACGGTCAGCCTATGGGACATCGTACAAGAGAATGGCATCGACCATTTCCAAGAGTATCCGCTGTCCATAAGGCTGCTCATCATGCTGCATAACGAAGATGAAGAGAAAGAGAAGGCCATGCAGGGTGTGGCCTCGCTACTTGGGCGGGACGTACTGAATCACTGGGCAATCTCATACGATGCGCCGACCAACGTCCTCACTTTTGACAACTTCCGAGCTTAATATGCGGCCACCGCCGCACGAGGCCCTTCCGCGAAAGTAGAGAGGTCGTTGGAGTCGAAGGCCAACCCCACGGACAAGAGACGACCGCTGTTGCTTTTGGAGCACAGGGATGCTTGGCGACTAGAGGGGATGTGAGTTCGTGTTCCTAGCGTGAACGCGTAATCCTCCCCAGAGACGGCGGTCGGCTACCGCCCGGCTGCTCCAAGCGTGATCCACGCGCCGTCGCCGGGGCGGAGTGCGCGCGTCGCCTCCTCAATAGCGGCCATGACCGGATCGGGGTAGACGCCGAGGAGCACGACGCCGAGCGCCATCGCGCCGATGACGGCGGTGAGCACGGCGGGCGTCGCGACGGCGACGGAGCCGCCCTCGTCCTCGGGCGCCTTCTCGATGTACATCTGCCGGATGAGCTGCAGGTAGTAGTAGAGGGAGATGAGGCTCGCGAACATGGCGACGCCCGCCAGCCACAGGAGGTCCTCGGCGGCCGCGGCGGAGAAGAGGTAGAACTTGGTGACGAAGCCCGCCAGGAAGGGCAGGCCCGCCAGCGAGAAGAGGCCGATGGTGATCGCGGCCGCCAGGAACGGCGAGCGCCCGGCGAGGCCCGCGAAGTCCGGGATGTCGTCCTTGCCCGTCGCGTTGTAGAAGGCCGTGATGGCGAAGAACACCGCGAAGTTCGTCAGCGAGTAGCCGACGAGGTGCACCAAGAGCCCGTTGGACGCCAGCGGCGACAGGGCGGCGATTCCCATCAGCAGAAAGCCCACCTGCCCGACGCTCGAGTAGGCCAGCATGCGTTTCACGTTGGTCTGCACGATGGCGACGACGTTGCCGAAGATCATCGTCAGCGCGGCCATGCCCGCAATGAGCATCTGCCACTGGTCATAGGCGGGCGCGAGTCCCTCGTAGAAGAGACGCAGCACCAGCGCGAATGCCGCCGCCTTGGAGCCGACGGCGATGTAGGCCGTTATCGGCATCGGCGCGCCCTGGTAGACGTCGGGCGCCCACATGTGGAAGGGCACGGCGGCGAGCTTGAAGCCGAGGCCGGCCACCACGAGCGCGAGGCCGATGAGCAGCCGGCCCTCGACGCCGCCCGCGCCGTCAAGCGCCGTCGCCATCTCGGCGAAGTGCGTCGTGCCGAGGGCGCCGTACAGCAGCACGATGCCGTAGAGGAGCAGGCCGGACGAGAACGCGCCCAGCAGCACGTACTTGACCGAGGCCTCGTTGGAGCGGCGGTCCTGCAGGGCGAAGCCGCTGAGGATGTAGAGGCAGAAGCTCAGCAGCTCCAGCGACAGGTAGGCGGTCAGGAGCTCGCCGGACGCGGCCATCATCATCATCGCCAGCACGGACACGATGATGATGGCGTAGTACTCGCCGGGGTGCGTCAGGCGCTGGTTCACGAAGTGCAGCGAGCCGAGGATGACGGCGATGCCGATGCCCATCGAGAGCACCTTGAAGAAGAGCGCGTAGCTGTCGACGCGGTAGAGGCCGTCGAAGAGGCTGTCGTGCTCGTTCAGCAGGAAGGGCACGGTGAAGGCGATGATGACGGCGAGACCGGCGGCGGAGACCCAGGCGAGGATGTCCTTTCTGACCGGCCGGATGAAGAAGTCCAACGTGAACACGAGGAAGGCCAGTCCCGCGACCAGGAACTCCGGCCAGAGCAGCTCGAAACGAACGTCCATCGTCATGCGATGCCCATCCCTTCGAGCAGCGGCTTCACGCCGCTGTCAATGATCTCGACGATGCGGAAGGGGTAGAGGCCCCACAGGAGCAGCACGCCCACCAGCGCCGCGCCCACGGCCACCTCCAGCGGCTTGGCGTCCTCCAGGTCGGCCCACCGGTCGCTGATGGGGCCGAAGAAGACCTTGGCCATGAGCCGCAGGATGTAGACCGCCGTGATGGCCGCGCCGATGACGGCCAGCACGCCCAGGATCGGGTACGTGCGGAAGGTGCCGATGAACACAAGCAGCTCCGCCACGAAGCTGCTGAACCCGGGCAGCCCCAACGACGTCAATCCCGCCACGGCGAGGAATGCGCCAACGACGCCCATGCGCTTGCCGAGGCCCTCGAGAACGGTGATGTCGCGCAGGTGCGTCCGCTCGTAGATGATGCCCACCATGGCGAAGAAGAGGCCCGTCATGATGCCGTGCGAGAACATCTGGAAGACCGCCCCGTTGAGGCCGATGACCTCCAGCGTCCCCAACCCCATGAGCACGTAGCCCATGTGGCTGACGCTGGAGTAGCCGATGACGTACTTGAGGTCGCGCTGGCCGAGCGCCGAGACCGCGCCGTAGAGCACGTTGACCGTGCCGAGGCCGATGAGCACCGGCGCCCAGTCGCTCGCGCCCTCGGGCAGGATGACCATGCCGACGGCCAGGATGCCGAACGCGCCCAGCTTCATCAGCACGCCCGCGTGCAGCATGCTGACGGCCGTCGGGGCGGCGACGTGGCCGTCGGGCGACCAGGTGTGGAAAGGCCACAGGCCCGCCAGCACGCCGAAGCCGACCATGAAGAACGGGTAGAAAATGCGCTGGAAGTTTGTCGAGTACTCTACATCGGCCAGCGCCGCGATGGAGAAGCTCGCCATGCCGGTCTCGGCGCGGGCCTCGGCCCAGACGGCGAGGATGGCGACCCAGACGAGCACGCTGCCGGCGACCAGGTAGAGCATCAGCTTCATCGCCCCGTATTCCTTGGGGCGGTCGTACTTGCCGCCGCCGCCGTACCCGGGGATCTCGACGGCGGGCTGCTTCGTGAAGTCGGTGCTGCTGCCCCACACGCCGATGAGCAGGTACATGGGCACCACGGCCAGCTCGTAGAAGAAGAAGAGGAAGAAGAGGTCGGTCGCCAGGAAGACGCCGTAGACGCCCGCGACCAGCAGCGTCAGCCAGATGAAGAAGTCCTTGGGCCGGTGCGTCACGTTCCACGACACCAGCACGCCCGCCATGAAGATGATGGCGTTCAGCAGCACCAGCGGCGTCGTGATGCCCGAGATGCCCAGCGAATAGCGGATGCCCAGCGCGGGCAGCCACTCGAAGTCGACGGTGTACTTCGACAGGTCGCCGTCGGTGTCGAAGGTCACGAAGAGCCACACCGCCATCACGAGGCCCGCGAAGGCGATGACGCGCGTGTACCAGTGGATGAGGCTGTGCTTGTCGGCGGGGAAGAAGACCATCACCAGCGCCCCGAAGAAGGGCACGGCGATCAGCGCAAAGAGCAGGACGCTTTCCATGCTGCTCATTGCGCCACCCACCACGCGACGGCGAGGGCCAGGAAGCCGAGCGCCATGCCCAGCCCCCCTCTCGTCATTCCGGCGAAAGCCGGAATCCAGGGGTGCGGGGAGGCCGTCATGCACATCGTCATCATTGCGCCACCCACCACGCGACGGCGAGGGCCAGGAAGCCGAGCACCATGCCCAGCGCGTAGCTGTAGAGCTTGCCCGTCTGCACCAGCCGCAGGACCCGCCCGGACCGCTCCGTCACCACGCCCGGGCCGTTCACCCCAACGTCGTTCACGAGCGCCCGGTCAACCCAGGCGATGGCGTTGCCCAGCGTGAGCACGACCGTGTCGATGGTCCACTGGTAGACCTCGTCGACGTAGAACTTGTTGGCGACGGCCGTGTGCACGGGCCGCACCCTCGCGATGATGCCCTCGGTGCTCAGGCTGCCCGTCACGTACGCCAGCCACGCGATGCCGAAGCCGGCGAGCGCCAGCACCGCCGACGCGACCGCGATCCCCACGTTCAGGTGGAAGGCCTCCTGGTGGTCGCCGGCGAAGACGAAGTAGCCGAAGCCCCCATAGCCGTCGGTCCAGCCGAAGGCGAGCAGGCCGCCCAATGCGCCGAGCGTCGTGAAGACCAGCATGGGTGCGAGCATGGAGGGCCCGGACTCGTGGGCGTGCTCGTTCTCGGGCTTCAGCTTGCCGAGGAAGGCGGAGAAGAAGACGCGGCCCATGTACAGCGCCTTCATAAAGCCGACTGTCAGCGCGACGATGAGGAAGACCCAGCCGAACTGCCCGTGGAAGGCGGCCAGCGTGACCTCGTCCTTGCTGAAGAAGCCGCCGAAGGGCGGGATGCCGCCCAGAGAGAGCGCCGCCACGCCGAAGGCAAGCGCCGTCAACGGCATCCGCCGCCGCAGCCCGCCCATCTGCCGGATGTCGGTCTGCTCGCTGCCGTGGGAGATGCTGCCCGCGCCGAGGAACAGCGTCGCCTTGGCGAAGCCGTGGAGCAGCAGGTGGAACATGCCCGCCGTCACGCTGCCCGCGCCGAGGGCCAGCATCATGAAGGCGAGGTCCGTCAGCGTCGAGTAGGCGAGCACGCGCTTGATGTCGGTCATCACGAGCGCCATCGCGGCCGCGCCGAGGGCCGTCACCGCGCCGAGGCAGAGGAGCACCAGCGACGCCGTGTCCGAGGCCTCGAAGAAGGGGAAGACGCGCGCCACCAGGAACACGCCCGCAACGACCATCGTGGCTGAGTGCACCAGCGCGCTGACGGGCGTCGGGCCCTCCATCGCGTCGGGCAGCCAGACGTGGAACGGGAACTGCGCCGACTTGCCGATGGCGCCCATGAGCATCAGGAGCGCCGCGCCGGTGACCACGCCCTCGGAGAGCTCGCCGTTCGCCAGCGCGGCGAAGATGGCCGAGAGCTCGAAGGTGCCGGTCTCGACGAAGAGCAGCAGGATGCCGATGAGCAGGCCGACGTCGCCGACGCGCGTCGTGATGAAGGCCTTCTTGGCCGCCTCGGCCGCCGAGCGCCGGTCGTAGAAGAAACCGATGAGCAGGTAGCTGCAGATGCCGACCAGCTCCCACGCGATGTAGAGCAGCAGCAGGTTGTCGGCCATCACGAGGGCGAGCATGGAAGCGGCGAAGAGGGAGTGGACGGCGAAAAACCAGGTGAAGCGCGGCTCGTGGGCCATGTAGCCCCACGAGTAGACCTGGATGCCCAGCGCGGCCGCCGTCACGAGGCCCAGCATCGTCAGCGTGATCGGGTCGATCCACATGCCCCACGTCAGCACGGCGTCGCCGGCCCGCAGCCAGTCGATGCTGTACATGAACGTGTAGTCGCCGGGGAACGACTTCTGCCCGAACCAGTCGGCGAAGACGAAGAAGAAGAGCGCGAAGCTGACGGCCATGGAGCCCGTGGCCAGGATGGCGCCCCAGTTCGGCAACCACCGCCTCAGCGCCACCATGAGCGCGAAGGCGATCGCCGGCAGCGACGGGATGAGCCACGCCCACTCCATCATCGGCCAGCCTCCGCCCTATGTGCTCGCGTACCTGTCACCAAGTCCTCCAAAACGTAGTCCGTCGTTCCCGCGCAGGCGGGAACCCCGCCGCCCGCGTCCTACCCCTTCATCGAGTCCGCTTCGTCCACGTTGGCCGTGGCGCGGACGCGGTAGAGCCGCAGGATGATGGCCATTGCGAGGCCGACTTCGGCCGCGGCCACCGTGATGATGAAGACGGTAATCACCTGGCCCACCAGCCGTCCCGGGTCCAAGAAGGCCGCGTATGCGACGGCGTTGATGGTCGCGGCGTTGAGCATCAGCTCGACCGCCATGAGCACCATGACGGCGTTGCGGCGCGCCAGCACGCCGTACACCCCGATGGCGAACAGCGCGGCGCTCAGCAGCTCGACGTGGTACAGCTCCACGCCTAGCCCCCGCTCCCCGGCGCGTCGTTGTCCGATGCCCGCGCGAGGATGATCGCGCCGATGAGGGCCATCAGCAGCACCAGCGACGCAATCTCGAAGGGGACGACCCAGTTGGTGAAGAGCTCGCCGCCGAGCTCCTGCAGGCTCGGGCCCTGCAGCGCCTGCGTGTCGAGCCGGTCGTTCAGGATGACGGCGCCCATCGCGCCGAAGACGCCGAGGGCGGCCAGCGCGCCGACGAGCCACTGCGGGTTGGCCCGCACGTTGGAGAACTCCTCGGCGCGCGTCAGCATCAGCGCGAAGAGCAGCACGATGGTCACCGCGCCGCCGTAGATGAGCACCTGCACCAGCGCAAGGAACTCGGCGACGAGCAGGATGAAGACGCCGGCCACGGAGGCGAGGCTCACCAGCAGGAAGAGGGCCGCGTGGGCCACGTTGCGCGTCGTCACCACGCCGATGCCGCTGACCAGAGCCACGACGGCAACAATGGCGAAGGCGACCGCCTGCGCGTCCATTAGGCCTCGCTCTCCTTTTCGGCGGTGTCCTCACCGGCTTCCGCCTCGGCTGCCGGGGCGCCGCCCTCGACGGCGGGAGCGGCGGCCTTGGCCGCTGCTGCGACGGCCGCCTTCTTCTTCGTCGGCGGGATCCAGTTGGACTCGTGCTGGTACTTGACGCCCATGTCGAGCAGCATCGGCAGGTCCACGCGGCGGCCGTTGCGGGCATAGTGGCTGATCTCGTGCTCGTGGCTCATCTCGATGGCGTCGAAGTTGCAGACCTCGACGCAGATGCCGCACAGGATGCACCGGCCGAGGTTGATCTCGAAGTCCCCGATGATCTTGCGGCGTGTGCTCTCGCCCTCGGCGTGCTTGGGGTTGTCGACCATGGTGCCGGACATGCACTGCGTCGGGCACATGCGCACGCACACCATGCAGCCGACGCAGTAGGGCTCGCCGACCTCGCCGTCCCACGTCAGCGCGGGGAAACCCCACTGCCGCTCCTGCAGGGGCAGGTGCTGCTTGGGGTACTGCGCCGTCACCGGCTTCCGGAGCGTCGTCGACAGGGTCACGAGCATGCCCTTGAGCGCGTTAAACACGTCGCACCTCCCGCGCGGACACCAGCTTCACCTTCGGCCGGTTCTTCTGCGACGCCTGCCGGGTGTAGATGAAAACGGCCGCGCCTGCCAGCGTGACGACTCCGAGAATCGTGTGCACCCAGACCGGCCAGCCGTAGAAGAGCACGAAGGCGACCATCACGAAGTTCAGGAAGGAGAGCGGCACCAGCGCCTGCCAGCCGAAGGCCATGAGCTGGTCGATGCGCAGCCGCGGCAGCGTCCCCCGCAGCCAGAAGATGAGCAGGATGACGGCGTAGCACTTGATGAGGAACCAGAGCACCTCCGGCAGGAAGGGCCCGGACCAGCCGCCCAGGAAGAAGATGGTCACCAGCGCGGCGATGAGGAACGTGTTGATGTACTCGGCCAGGAAGAAGATGGACCAGTGCGCGCCGCTGTACTCGATGAACGGCCCGCCCACCAGCTCCGACTCCGCCTGGAAGATGTCGAAGGGGCTGCGGCCGACCTCGGCGAGGCCCGCCAGCAGGAAGACGACGAAGGCCATCGGCTGCAGCAGGATGTACCACTGGTACCCCTGCCCCTCGGCGATGGCCGTCAGGTTCAGCGTGCCCGCCAGCATCGCGATCGTCATAGCGATGACCAGCAGCGGGATCTCGTAGCTGATGAGCTGCGCCGCGCTGCGCAGGCCGCCCATGATGCCGTACTTGTTGGCGGACGCCCAGCCGGCCATGATGAGCCCGATGATGGAGAGGACGGACATGGCGAGGATGTAGACCACACCCAGGTCCATGTCGCGCAGCACCAGGTCGGAGCTGAAGGGCACGGCCACCCAGACGAGGAAGCTCGGGATGAAGACGGCCAGCGGGGCCAGCCAGTAGATAGGCCGGTCCACCCATGAGGGCATGATGTCTTCTTTGACCACCAGCTTGATCGCGTCGGCCACGGGCTGCAGCACGCCGAAGGGGCCGACGCGCATCGGGCCCATGCGCTGCTGGATGCGCCCCAGCGACTTCCGCTCCAGCCACGTCAGCGAGAGCACGACGACGCTCAGGATGGTGAGCAGCGCCCCCGCGCGGATGACCAGCAGCAGCGCGTCCTCGCCGCCGAAGAACACGGAGAGCGCTATCAGCGCGACGAGGCCGATGACGCCCAGGGCGAGGGCCACGAGGAGGATCACCGGTCCACCTCCCCCAGCACGATGTCCAGGGAGCCGAGGACCATGACGGCGTCGGCCACGTAGGTGTTGCGGAGCATGGGCCGCAGCGCCTGCAGGTTCGCGAAGGACGGCGGCCGGATCTTGAGCCGGTACGGCTTGTCGCCGCCGTCGCTGACCAGGTAGACCCCGATCTCGCCGCGGGGGTTCTCGGCGCGGAAGTAGGCCTCGCCCTTGGGCGGGCGCGGGATGCCGCGCACCTGCGCCTTGATGGCCCCCGACTCCGGCATCTGCTCCAGCGCCTGTTTCACGATCTTCACCGACTGCCGCATCTCCTCTACGCGCATCGCGTACCGGTCCCACGTGTCGCCGTTCTCGCCGATGGGAATGTCAAAGTCGAAGCGGTCGTAGATGGAGTACGGCTCGACGGCGCGGATGTCGTCCGGGATGCCGGACGCGCGCAGCGACGGCCCCGTCAGGCCGTAGTCGAGCGCCTCCTGCCCGCTGAGCACGCCGATGCCCCGGGAGCGGGCGAGGAAGACCTCGTTGTACGTAAGCAGCCGGTCGCCCTCCTCGATGCCCTGCTCGATGGCGGGCAGCACGCCCTGCACGCGGGCGACGAAGTCGTCGGGCGGCTCCTCGCGCAGCCCGCCGATGCGGAAGTAGTTGTGCATCATGCGCGCGCCGGTGACCGCCTCGAAGAGGTTCTGGATGCGCTCCCGCTCGCGGAAGCCGTACATGATGGGCGTCATTGCGCCCGCGTCGAGGCCCATGGTGCCGTAGAAGAGCATGTGGCTGGAGATGCGGTTGAGCTCACAGAGGATGACGCGGATGTACTCGGCGCGCTCGGGGACGGCGAGGTTCATGAGCTTCTCGACGGCGCCGACGAAGGCCAGCTCCGTGTTGAAGTTGCCGATGTAGTCCATCCGGTCGAAGAGGGTGATGATCTGCGAGTAGAGCTCACCCTCGGAGAGTTTCTCGGAGCCGCGGTGGAGGTAGCCGATGTGGGGGTCGCAGTCGACGATGCGCTCGCCATCGACCCAGAGCACCATACGAAATACGCCATGGGTTGACGGGTGCTGCGGCCCCATGTTCACGAGGATATCTACGGATTCCAGGCGTTGGGCTTCCGTCATGCCCTCTCCACCGGGTTTGCGTCCCGACGGGGCGTCTCAAAAGGCGCCCCGTCGCGTGGTCTGCCGTGCCCTCGCACGACGTATGTTGTCTAAAGAAGTGCCGTTGCCAGTCGCCTCCGGCCTGAGGCCGGGGGAACCTACATCATCCGGCGGACAATTCTCTCGCGCTGCTCGTCGGTGATGGCCAGGTCGCGGTGCGCGATGGGGCCGCCCTTCTCCAGCACGGGCTCCCGCTGCCCCAGCGTCTCGATGTCGTTGCCCTGGAAGAAGAGGCCGACGTTGATGGTGTCGCCCCACTCCATGGCGCGCTCGCAGGCCGACTTCCAGTCCTGCGGGTCGTGTCCCTGCTCCTCCAGCTTGACGACCCGCTGCTTGAAGAAGTCGTGCGAGTTGTCGAGGTTGAAGGTGACGCAGGGGCTGAAGACGTCCACCAGCGCGAAGCCCTTGTGCTCGATGGCGCCCCGGATGAGGGCCGTGGTGTGGCGGATGTCGCCGCTGTAGGCGCGCGCGACGTACGTGGCACCGTTCATGATGGCCTGCGTCAGGGGGTTGAGCGGCGTCTCGACGTTGCCGAAGGGCGTGCTCTTGGTCTTCATGCCCAGCCGGCTGGTGGGCGAGATCTGGCCCGTGGTGAGGCCGTAGATCTGGTTGTTCATGACGATGTAGGTGATGTCGATGTTGCGGCGCGCGGTGTGCGTGAAGTGGTTGCCACCGATGCCGTAGCCGTCACCGTCGCCGCCCGTCGCGATGACCGTCAGGTCATGGTTCGCGAGCTTCGCGCCGGACGCCACCGCGAGGGAGCGCCCGTGCAGCGTGTGCGCGCCGTAGGCGTTGATGTAGCCCGGCAGGTTGGAGGAGCAGCCGATGCCGCTCACCGTCAGGATCTGGTGCGGTTGCAGGCCCAGCTCGGCGCACGCCCGCTGCAGCGAGTTGAGCACCCCGAAATCGCCGCACCCCGGGCACCAGTCCGGGTTGATCCCGGAGCGGAAGTTTGCAGCCGTCATTTGTGCACTGCCAGTGGTCATGACCGTTCCTCCCTAAACGTTGACTTCCTGGTAGGGGACGAAGACGTCCGCCTTACCGGCCAGGATCTCCCGCACGCCGTTGGCGATGTGGTGGGGCATGAAGGGCTCGCCGTCGTACTTGCGGATGTGACTGTCGATGGTCAGGCCGGTCTCGCTCCGCAGGTAGCGGTAGAACTGGCCCGAGTAGTTGTTCTCCACGATGATGGGTTTCTTGGCCGCGTTCACCACCGCGGTGATGGCGTTCGCGTGGAAGGGGACGATCCACTTCACCTGCAGGCGGTTGGCGGTGATGCCCTCCTCCGCAAGCTGCTCCACGGCCTCCCGGATGGCGCCCTCCGAGGAGCCCCAGCCGATGAGGGTCACGTCGGCGTCGGCTGGGCCCACCAGGGCCGGCGAGGCGACGCGCCCCTCCAGGTCGTTGAACTTGCGGGCCCGCTTCTCCACCATGGCGCGGCGCTTGTAGGGGTTGGTGTACTCGTCGCTGATCAGGCCGCCGTCCTCGTCGTGCTCGTCGGTGGATATCACGTGGACGTAGCCCTCCGTGCCGGGCAGCGCCCGCGGGGAGATGCCGTCCTCGGTGTCCTTGTACCGCTGGTAGCCGTTGCCCGTCCCCGCATCGGTGATGATCTTGCCGCGGTTGATGGCGGGGTTCATGTCGATGTCGTCCGGGACCACGCTGAAGGTGCCCTCGGAGATTAGCAGGTCGGACAGCACCAGGCCGGGGCACTGGTAGTGGTCGACCAGGTTGAACAGCTCGGGGATGGTGTTGTAGGCGTCCAGCGCGCTTGTCGGGGCGACGATGATGCGGGGGAAGTCGCCCTGGCTGGCGCCCAGCGTCTGCCACAGGTCGCCCTGCTCGGTCTTCGTCGGCACGCCCGTCGAGGGGCCCGCGCGCTGCACGTCGACCAGGACGACGGGGATCTCCATCATCGCCGCCGCGCCCACGGCCTCGGTCATCAGCGCGAAGCCGCCGCCGGACGTCGAGCACATGGCCCGTGCGCCCGCGTGGGCCGCGCCCATCACCATGTTCGCAACGCCGATCTCGTCCTCCACCTGCCGCACCATGATGCCCAGGTCGCGGGCGTTCTGCGCCATCCAGTGCAGCACGCCGGTCGAGGGGCTCATGGGGTAGGCGGCGTAGAACTTGACGCCGGCGGCCGCCGCGCCCATGGCGATGGCGTCGTTGCCCGCCCACTGGGCCTTCGGCTGGTCCGTCTCCGGGAGCGCCGTCGGGAAGGGAGTGAAATTCTGCTGCGCGTACTCGTACCCCGCCCGTGCCACGCCGACGTTCTCGTCGACCACCGACTGCCCCTGCCGCGCGAACCGCACCTTCAGGGAGTCCTCGAGGATCGTGAAATCGAGCTGCAGCAGCGCGCAGGTGGCGCCGACGGCGATCGTGTTCTGCACCAGCCGGTTGCGGCTCCCGG
Organism: Chloroflexota bacterium; assembly: GCA_026713825.1. Classification (NCBI taxonomy): domain Bacteria; kingdom Bacillati; phylum Chloroflexota; species Chloroflexota bacterium. Next base: position 40,339 of record JAPONS010000074.1, read on the forward strand.
ACACCTGCGACACCGGGATGGGGCAGAGCTCCACGCCCTGCCGCGGGTTGCCCGGGTTGATGGAATCGCTGTTGAAGATGGCGCGCGTGCCCTCGCCCATGAGGCCCAGGTGCCGGTTCATGGTGTCCTGGTTCAGGCAGAGCAGCAGGTCCAGCTTGTCGCCGTGCGTGTACACGGGCTCGTCGCTGATTCGGACCGTCAGGAAGATGTGGCCGCCGCGGACGATGGACTGGTAGGCGTTGTAGGCGTTGAAGTAGAGACCCCTGCGAATGAACAGTCGCGTCAGAATGTTGCCCGGTGTGGCGATGCCCTGTCCCGCCTCACCGCCGATTGCCAACGCAAAATCGAAACTCCCGGCCATGGTCGAACTCCTCAATACACAATGGTGTCGACATAGGCCGACACGACTAGCGCAGTATACGGGCAAACTTTACGGGCGTCTATTTGTTCGGCTTGGCCCGCCAGGTGGCCGTATGTGGTTATAGTAACACTCTATAGTGACAGGTTGAGCTATACGCCACACCCTAGTCGTTGCAAGCTGGGCCGTCAAGCGGCCGCTACGAGTTGGCCGCCTACCACTCCTGGTAATCGTGGAAGGGGAAGGACTTGCGCCCCGGGAAGCCCTCGAACTCCTCGTACAGGATGAGGACGCGCGGGTCCGGGTGTCCGGGGAACTCGACGCCGAAGAGGTCGTGCCCCTCCCGCTCGAACCAGTCCGCGCCCCGCCACACCCCCGTCACCGAGGGCACCGACGGCGTCTCCGGCGACGTGTCCACCTTCAGCGTCAGCTTGTGCCGGTGCTCGCGCGACCAGAGGTGGTACACCACCTGGAAGCGGTCCTCGTAGTCGACGACGGAGAGGCAGCGCAGGTAGTCGAAGGAGAGCGAGGGGTCGCCGCGAAGCGTCGCGCAGGCGTCCAGCAGCCGCGCAGAGGCCACGGTCACGACCACCTCGTCCAGCGCGGTGTCAACCTCCGGCTCGAAGGGGGCCAGCGGGCCGGGCAGCAGCGCCTTCAGGGCCTCGCCGCGGTCGTCCAGCCCGATCGGGGGCGGCGCCGCCTGCCTAGGCGCTCTCGCCGGCGCCGTCTCCTGAGAGCTCGCTTCCTGGGAGGGCGTGCTCTCCTGGTCGGGCTGGGGGGTTACTTCCTCCATATCGCCTCGCGTCGTGTTGGATCTTGTCCTGCAGCCGCAGCAGCCCGTCCATGAGCGCCTCCGGCCGCGGCGGGCACCCGGGGATGTACACGTCCACCGGCACGATGTGGTCGACGCCCATTACCACGGAGTAGGAGCGATAGTAGGGCCCGCCGTTGGTGGCGCAGCTCCCCATCGCGATGACCCACTTGGGCTCCGGCATCTGCTCGTACAGCAGCTTGATGGGCTCGGCCATCTTCTTCACCACGGTGCCCGCCACGATCATCACGTCCGACTGCCGCGGCGACGGCCACGTCACGATGCCCATCCGGTCAAGGTCGTGGTTGGCCATGTATGTCGACATCATCTCGATGGCGCAGCACGCCAGCCCGAAGGTCAGCGGCCACAGCGAGTTCTTCCTCGCCAGCGCCAGCAGGTCCTCCAGCGGAGCCGTGATGACGCCCGGCGCGCCGCTGCGGTAGGGCGCGGCCGGCGCGACGTTCCCCTCCGCCGCCTCTGACGGCGGCAGGTCCATGCTGCTGCTCCGCTCCCACTTCTGGTACCACCCCGGCACGACGGGGCTAATGCCCCACGTGGGCTTGTCCTTCTCTACCGCCACTGCAGGACCCCCTTGCGCCACCCGTACAGCACGCCGAAGAGCAGGATGGCGATGAACAGGATCATCTCGTAGAAGACCCAGGAGGCGCCATCGAGGAACATCAGGATCCACGGGAAGAGGAAGACAGCCTCCACGTCAAACAGCAGGAAGAGGATGGCGAAGATGTAGTAGCGGACGTGGATCTGCGACCACGAGAAGGGCGTCGGCGGGATGCCGCACTCGAAGGGCAGCTCCTTCATTGCCGACTTGCGCCTGGGCGCGAGGAAGAAGCTCGCGGCCAGCATGCCGCCCATCGCCAGCAGCCCCACGGCCCCGACGATGACGACGGCGGTGTAGTTCAGGGCATACCCCTCCGGCATGGCAAAGACCTCCGCGCACCACTATAGCACGGCGGCATTGGCGTCGTCATGGGCGCGCCCCTCCCCTGCCCTACAGCGGGAACGCTGTGTAGGTCAACCTGACATCACAAGGGGAAGGTGGTGCCCTAGCCCATCTGCCTGGACCTGTCATAGAGGAGCCGAGGATTCTCGCTCAATAGATGAATTGGCGGGGTGATTACATGCCCTTCGCGCACGGTTTCATGTAATCGCCTGTCAGTCAGAAAAGGTTGGGAAGGTGTAATGACATATGCTTGCACGCCTTTCTTATGCAGCTCCTTTATCAATTCCGAAAAGTCCGGATCCACAGTGATTAGCAATACCACCGTCGCATCAGGGTCCTGCCCGGAGTCTGAGGCAGCTTGCGAGAAAATGTACTCGAACCAGTCCCCATCGTCCTGCCAGATGCGCCAATCTTGTGCTTCAAGCTCCGATGCAAGTTGCTGCTGAGAGGGATTGAGGAAAGCCTTGAGTCGCAGGTGCTTTACGTTCGGCGCAAGGCGCTTGGCCTCATCAACGATCCAGCGCGAAGCTTGATCACCGTTATTGAACATAGGAGCGACGCTTAGCCCGTCCCAAAACACTAGAACACTGTCACGAACCTTTGCCTTCTGTCTGACCGGGGCAAAGAACGTAGGCATGTAGCCTCCTTCCATAGCAACGGAGTAGATTCTTGCTAGCCACTTGGCATCCGGCGTAGTCGATCCAGTCTCCCAGCGCGACAATGAGTTCTGGAGAACGCCCAGCTTGGTAGCCATCTGCGACTGTGAAAGGCCCAACTGTCGACGAGTTTCTATCAAACTCTCCTTCAGGAACTGGTACGAACCAGTCTTTGGCGTCGGCATGTTACAAGTATATACAGTTCTGTAGAATTCATCAACAGGATTGATAAATGGGTTCACGCAATACCTCCATAGTCCATGTCTATGAGCCGTCATCTCTCACCCACCTGACTCCGCCGTTCGCCCTGAGCCCCGGCGAAAGGGTCTCGCACAGGACCCGCCGGAGGGTGACCCCACCCCCTACCTCCCCTGTGCTAGAATGGCGCAACTATTCCGGCAGGGGCGGCATGTGACGAACGCGCTCTCCGGCATCGGGTCCCGCTACTTTGCGGCGCTGGCCTACGCCGACTACCGCTGGCTGTGGATCGCGGCCATGGGTGGGGCGTCGGCCTACTGGGCGCTCATCGTCGCGAGGGGCATCCTCGTGCTGGAGATGTCCGACTCCTCCGCGTGGGTGGGCATCGTCACCTTCGCCGCCATGGGCCCGCGCTTCCTCATCCCGCCGCTCGCCGGCTACCTCGCCGACCGCTTCAACCGCCGCGACGTCCTGGCCGCCGCCTACTGGGCGAACACCGTCAACAACGGCGTCCTCGCCCTGCTGGCCCTGACCGGGTCGCTGGAGCTGTGGCACGTGCTGGCCCTGTCCATCCTGAACGGCACCGCGCGCACGTTCCAGATGACGGCGACCGCCTCGCTGGTGCCGAACCTGGTCCCGCGCGAGAAGCTGCTGAACGCCGTGTCGCTGAACTCGGCGACACAACAGGGGTCGCGGCTCATCGGGCCGGGGCTGATCGCGCCGCTGCTGGCCATCTACGGGCCGGACGCCGCCTTTGTCGGCTGCACGGCCTTCTACGCCCTGGGTGTCGTCATGATCAGCCGCATCCAGACCCGCTCGTCGGGCGGCCTTGGCCGGGGCTCCAACCTCCTCAGCAGTCTGGGCTCCGCCGCGGGGGTCGTCTACCGGCACCCGGAGCTCCGGGTGCTCTTCGGCATCGTGGCCTTCCATTGCGCCATGACCATGTCCTTCGAGGCCATCTTCCCCGCCATATCGCTGAACGTGCTGGACACGGGGCGGACGGGGGTGAGCTACCTGATGATGGCCGTGGGCGCGGGCGGGCTGGTCTCAGCCATCTTCATTGCGGGCGTGCGCGCCGAACGAATGCGAGGCCGCATCCTGCTGGTCTCCGGCGTCGTGAGCGGCATCTCCATGCTGGGGCTGGCAACCGCGACCTCCCTCCCGACGGCAGTGGCGGCCGCGGCCCTCATGGGAGCTTCGCAAGCGGGCTTCATGGCGCTGCTGGCCGCGATGGTGCAGACGCTGGCGCCGGAGGAGATGCGGGGGCGCATCAGCGGCCTCAACCAGATCAACCTGGGCGGCACCATGGCCGTGTTCAACCTCGTCAACGGCTTTGCCGTCGACTTCATCGGGCCGCAGACGGTGCTGGTGTTCCTCGGCCTCGGCTTCGCGGGCATCGTGACGGCGAGCCTGCTCATAGCGGCGCTCCGCGGCATTTACTTCCAGGGCGTCCCCCTGTCGGCGCGAGCGCCGGCCGCGGCGGCCTAGCCCCTCACGCACAAACCATGGACGACAACGAATTCATCCAACGCATGCGGCAGCGCATCCAGGAGAGCACCGGCGTCGACGTGTCGCTGGAGCTCGACCACGTCCAGGCCGGCGACGTTGACGTCATCCTGACCGGCCCCCAGCCGCGCGTCCTCATGGGCGCCGACGCCCTCCAGCACGCAGGCCTCGCCCGCATGTTCATCCAATACGCCATCCTCTGCATCAAAGAGAACCGCAAAGTGGACCAGGACGAGTTCACCCGGTTCCTACGGCGGAACTAGAGCCTCACCATCCGTTCGCCCTGAGCCTGTCGAAGGGTGCCGCGTTGTCCGGCACCAATAGTTAGGGGATAATACCCGCACTATGCAGAACTCTCTCTACTACGGCGACAACCTAACTGTTCTTCGCGAGCACATCCCCGACGAATCAGTTGACCTCATCTATCTAGATCCTCCTTTCAACTCCAACGCTTCCTACAATGTACTTTTCAAAGAGAAGACAGGAGAGGAATCTGCTGCTCAATTCAAGGCATTTACAGACACATGGAAGTGGACAAAGGACACTCAATGGGCGTTTGAGAAGGACATCATTGCAAATCCTGCCGTTCCAGTTGCCGTTAGGGACATGGTCGACGCGTTCAAGAAGTTCATCGGCCAAAATGACATGATGGCCTATCTGGTGATGATGGCCCCCCGCCTGGTGGAGTTGCGACGGGTACTCAAGCAAACTGGCAGCCTGTATCTGCACTGTGACCCGACAGCTAGCCACTATCTGAAAATCCTCATGGACGCGGTGTTTGGAAAGGACCAATTCAGAAATGAGATAGTTTGGCGCCGAACGGGGTCGCACAATCAAAATAAGCGCTTTGGTCCAATCCATGATGTGATCCTGTTTTATACCAAATCTGACAATTACCTTTTCGACGTACAATTCCAGCCTGTCGCGAAAGGACACGTTGATGGGTATTTCCGACAGGAGGACGACAAGGGTAAGTATTGGACCAACGCGTTGACCGGGGCTGGCACGCGAAATGGAGAATCAGGTCAACCATGGAGGGGATATGACCCCACTCCCCATGACAGGCATTGGGCTGTTCCAGGGAACTTAGTAGCCGAACTAGGAATCGACGCAACAATATCACAGCATGAAAAGCTGGAGCAGCTATATCAGGCTGGATATGTTGACCTTCCCACAAAAGCCAGCGATGCCCTACCGACTTTCCGACAATACCTTAAGGATCTGCCTGGCTCACCGCTTCAGGATCTTTGGGCGTACCAGCCGTACACCCGAGGCGTCCTATACGGGGATGAACGCGCAATTGATGAGGATGTCCGCTGGATTCCTAGGCAGGGTGGCAAGGAAAGGCTAGGTTACCAAACACAAAAGCCCCAGGCTCTCCTTGAACGAGTGATAAAGGCAAGTACCAGCCAAGGCCAAATGGTGCTAGACCCATTCTGTGGATGCGGCACCGCGATTGCAGCTGCGCAGGCCTTGGGTCGCCAGTGGATAGGCATTGACATCACGCATCTTGCAGTAGCTTTGATGAAGAATCGCCTACGTACAGCCTTCAATTTGGAAGCTGGCAAGGACTACACAGTGATCGGGGAGCCAGTAGACGTCGGCAGCGCCCAAGCCTTAGCGGAGCAGGACCGTTTTCAATTCCAGTTCTGGGCACTATCGCTATTGGAGGCATTCCCACGCGAGGAGGGCAAGAAGGGGCCGGACGGCGGCATTGACGGTGTTCTTAGTTTCATTGATGGCAAGCAGCGCACGCAGAACAAAGCAATCGTGCAGGTGAAGAGCGGCCACGTTTCGGCCCCGCAAATAAGAGACCTCAAGGGTGTCGTTGAACGGGAGAAGGCATCCCTAGGTCTGTTCATCACCCTTGAAGAGCCCACCAGTGTCATGCAAACGGAGGCCATAGCCGCCGGTTTCTTCCACTCGGAACTCTGGCAGAAGGATTACCCGAAGATTCAGATTCGTACCGTTCAACAGCTCCTGACAGGTCAGGGCTTTGAACTCCCTCCACAGCTTCCGTCTATGTACCAGCCAGCGCAGCGGGTGCGTCGCAAACAGGGACGCCAAGCGTCTTTTGGGGAGTCGTCATAACCCCCTATCAACTCTTCCCCCTCGACGAAAGAAGCCTCTCTAGTCTTCTTTCAATACTCGGATGGGTGTCTCTTTCCTCTCCCCATTCCGACCTTTCAGCCACTACCTGAAGGGCGTGGGACATGCTCTCTATCCCCACAACGGACGCTGCGCGCCTATCAGCCTCGAACTCAAAATGGCGAGACAAAAGTGGATTTGCCACCGGAACGATCGTGAGGGCAGCGGCCACGAGCATTAGCAAAATGGGGTCTCCCATAACAGCGGCAATAGTCATAGCGCCGAAAAGTGCTGTCATCATTACAACCACGCTCTTAAGATTGTGTTTACATGCCAAGTGCGCCATTTCATGTGCTATTACCGCGTTGCCCGCCCGGGTCCAGAGGCACGAGTTTAGGCCTTCAGTGATGTAGAGCCCTTGGCTGCCCACCCATGCATTGATGTGCCCCCCCTCCACTACCTTCATTACTTTGGGGGGACGCACGTTGAGGCGTTGTGCAACTTCAACCACTGCCGAAGGAACTCGCACCTCTTTTGGCCGAACGAGTCTCAACATATTGCGGAGGTCTTTGGGAATGAACTGAAGTGCGTATTGGGTAATGGTGAAGGGCAATAGCAAGATCCAAACAGGGCCGCTTATGGACGCTAGCCATGCCAGGCCGAATGCAATGGCTATGGTAAGGGCCACAAGCCCTACCAAAGCACTAATCCTTAATGTCAGCAATCCCGAGTAGGTCACAACTAATTCCTGCTAGAGTCTCGCAATACAAATTCTAGCAGGGAAATAGACTTGAATTCAACTAATTCATCATCAACCCTATGCTTGCATTGACAGTCGAAGGCAAGGCGGGAGAACCGTTACGGGAATCTGCCTGACTCACCCACTACCCCTTCCCGCTCGCCGCCCGTATCTCCGCTATCTGCGCCAGCAGCGCCTCGTCGTCCAGCTCCAGGTCGATGGGCTCGCCGAAGGGCTGCGGGAACTCGACGGGGATGGAGTAGTAGACCTCCAGGTAGTTGTTCTCCGGGTCGCGGAAGTAGATGCTCGCCGTGTTCCCGTGGGTGATGATCCGCTCCTCCTTGACGCCCTCCTCCTGGAAGAGCTTGTGGAACGCCCTGATGTCCTCCAGGCTCCCCACGTGCATCGAGATCTGCTGCACCAGCTTGACGTCATCGGGCGCCGTCCGGCCGCTGGTCAGCAGGATCTCGTGGTGCTCCTCCGCCGGCCGCGCCGAGAGGAAGCACGCGTTGCCGTTGGGGAAGGCATCCGTCACCGTAAACCCCAGCACGCGCGTGTAGAAGTCCAGCATCTTCGGGTAGTCGTAGCAGTGCAGGCCGATGTGGCCCAGCGATGTCACCTTTGGCATTGTGCCCTCCTCTGCCGCGCACTGTCGGCGCGTTGGCTCAGTGTCGACGATGATATATGGCGATGGGTGTAACGTAGCCTCGACGACGCCCGTCGTCAACGGCAGCCGTGATTGGCTGCCCGCCGAGTCCAGTGCTATCCTCCCGAAACGCAACACCCCAATACGGAGGCGCACCCCGTGGCCGACGGCCTGAAGGACCAGCTCCGCGACTTCGCCCTCTCGCTGCCCGGCGCGTGGGAGGACCACCCCTGGGGCGAAAGCGCCGCGAAGGTGGGGGTGAAGGTCTTCGCCTTCTTCGGCGTGCCCGGCACGGGCTTCGGCATGTCGGTCAAGCTGCCCCAGTCCTCCGAGGCCCTCCTCACGATGCCCTTCGCCCGACCCGCCGGCTACAACCTCGGCAAGAGCGGCTGGGTCGAGATGCACTTCACCGACGACGACGCCCCGCCAATCGACCTGCTGCTCGACTGCGTCGAGGAGAGCTACCGCGCCATCGCGCCCAAGACCCTCGTGCGAGAGCTGGACGCGAGGGAGGCGTAGGGTAGGATCGTGACCCCCCCCCCCCCCCTCCTCCCTCGCCCCCGCCGCGCGGCCAGGGGGAGAACAGGGCGGGAGAGGTAGCCAACATCTCAAA